>JBQCJB010000945.1:0-6147 GCA_051953155.1 Aureliella sp.
CTCGCCCCTCGTCGAGCAGGGCGCGTGCGTTTCACCCGGTCTCCCCCTCGCCCCGCGTCGAGCAAGACAGGTGCGTTTCACCCGGTCTCCCCCTCGCGCCTCGTCGAGCAGGGCGCGTGCGTCTCACCCGGTCTCCCCCTCGCCCCTCGTCGAGCAGGGCGCGTGCGTTTCACCCGGTCTCCCCCTCGCCCCGCTTCGGGGAGAGGGGGCTGGGGGGTGAGGGGCAGCACTGCCGCAGCGGCCCGCATAACCTCAGGCATCACCCTCGCGCCTCCGAACGCCGAAAATGCTGAAAACTTCCCCACTCGTCCAAGCGGGCTTGGGCGCGCGATTCTTCCTCGGCCAGCCAGGCACTGCGCTGCTTCTCTTCGAGTTTCTCGAGCACCTTGACCTCTTGCTCGCAGACAACCAACTTCGCACGGCGCTTGTCGATTTCTTGCTCGATTAGTTTCACGTTCTCTTGGATCGAGTGGATGTTCTCGGCCAGGGTCAACTGGTAGCGTTGGGCGTCGATGACGCGTTGGATGTCGACCGGTCCAAGGCTGGCCGCGCTGCGGACGGCGATTTGACGATCGCTTTCCTCCTGGATCTCGCCCATCTGGTCCAGCAGTTTTTGCTTGGCGAGTTGGGCTTGCTGTAACGCCTGTCCAGCCTTGTCGCGCTCGCGGACGCGCAGCCGCATGATGCTCTGCAATCGAAATCGAAAATTGCTCAAGGTTTATTCCGTCAGGTGGCGAGCTTTTTCAAGCCCTCGATCGATTCGGTCCACTTAGCGACCTGGCGATTGGACTGCGCCAAAAAGGTATCGATCGCCGGTTTGGCAGCGATGGCATGATCAATCTGCGCATTGACGCCGCGCTGGTAGGCGCCGATCGCGATCAGGTCTTCGTTCTCTTTGTAGGTCGCCATCAGCGAGCGCACTCGAGCCGCAGCCGCCAGATGCTCGGGCGATGCCAAGTGGCTTTGCAAGCGACTGAGACTGACCAGAACATCGATCGCCGGATAGCGTCCCAGCTGGGCAATCTTGCGCGAAAGCACAATGTGCCCGTCTAACAAACCTCGCAGCGTGTCGCTGATCGGTTCGTTGGTGTCATCCCCTTCGACCAAGACGGTGTAAATGCCGGTGATCGAACCTTGGGTGCTGGTGCCCGCGCGCTCGACCAGTCGCGGCAGCATCGAGAAGACGCTCGGGGGATAGCCGCGCGTGGTCGGTGCTTCGCCGGCAGCCAGTCCGATTTCGCGCTGGGCCATGGCGAATCGGGTGACCGAGTCCATCATCAACAGCACATGTTTGCCGCGATCGCGAAAGTACTCGGCGATAGCGGTGGCTGTCATGGCAGCCTGCACGCGGCGCAGAGCCGGCTGGTCGCTGGTTGCCACGACGGTGATGCACTTGCGCCGACCTTCTTCACCCAGCTCGCGCTGCAAGAATTCTTGCACTTCGCGTCCCCGCTCGCCGATCAGGCCGATGACGACTACCTCCGCATCGGTACCGCGCGCCATCATCGCCAGCAGCGTACTTTTGCCGACGCCACTGCCGGCGAAGATGCCCATGCGTTGGCCACGCCCCAATGTCAGTAGCGAATCGATCGTGCGGATGCCGGTCGAGAGCACATGGTCGATCGGCGGGCGCTGCATGGCCGTGATCGGTGCGCAGTCCAGCGGCGCTCGGTCGAGCGCCACGATGGGACCTAGATCGTCCATCGGCGCCGCTGCGGCATCCATCACGCGTCCGACCAGTTCCGGACCGACGGGGACTCGAGCCGCGCTATGCACCAGCCGCACGCGATCGCCCGGCGAAATTCCGTCGGCCCCGTCCAGCGGGGCCAGCAGAGTCATCGCGCCTTCGAAACCGATGACCTCGGCGACCAGACTCTGCCCGGAGCGTCGCTGGATCTCGCAGACCGAGCCCATCGGCACCGGCAGACAGACGACTTGCAGGGCGTTGCGGCCCAACGACCAAACCGTGCCTTCGATCGCAGCCGCCGAGGCCCGGTCGATCGAGCGTTTCAGACTGGCCGCATCGGGAAGAACTGGAAAAGTTCGAATCACCGCAATTGCTCCCCGAGGCGCGCGAGTTGGGATTCCAGTTGTTGATCGATTTGTCCTTGACCGCAGCGCACGATGCAGCCGCCGCGGCTGACCTCGGGATCGGGCAAGATTTCCGCCGTACCGGCGTGCGGCACGTGCTTGGCCATCTGCTGCAGGTAACGTCCTGCCCAGGTGAAATCGTCGGGATGGACCAGGATGTGAACGTCGCGGGCGTCGCGCATTAACATCAGAGCTTCCTCGAGCCAAACCCGCAGCGGTTCGAGGCCTTGGGCCATCGACTGGCGCACCAGTTTCTCGGCCATGGCGATGGCCAGGTCGATCGTCACGTCGCGCCACTCTTGCAACCACTGCGTCGTGTCGCTGCTGAGGCTGTCGACCGCTTGCTGGCACGCTGCGGTGGCGGTGCGAATGCGTTCTTCGGTCAACTGGCGGGCGCGGTCTTCGACCTGTTGGGCGAGATCCTTCTGGGCATCGGCCTGGCCTTCGCTGCGAGCTTTGTTGCGAACGGACTCTGCTTCGCGCTGTGCGGCTGCCAACATCTCAGCCGCCTGCTGGCGCACCTGCTGGAGGTACGCTTGCGCCCGCTGCTGGACGTCGTCGATGTTGAACGCGACCAGCCGCTGGTCGGCGCCGGAAAGCTGCAACTGGGATTGTTTGAGAATGGTCGCCATTGGCTACCCACGGGTTTGCAGGGAGGGTCACGCCGCGACTTGTACTGCCGGCCGCCCGCGAGGCGATTCCGATTGGCGGACGAACTGGCTGGCCAGTTCGCACAGCCGTCGCTGAGCTTCGTCGATGTCTTGCAGATTGATCGCATCCAGCCGTCTCAGCTGCGCTTGCAGCGCGCGTGCATCCGCTCGTTCCAGCAGCGGCAGAAAGCGATTCATGAAGGCTGGGCTGGCTCCGGCCAGGGCCAGCAGGATGACTTCGCCGTCGGCTGCCGAAAGCACCTGGGCGATATCGGGAGTCGGCAATTCGAGAATCTGCTCGAGTTGAGTAATCGCGCCCACGTGCGCCTCGGGCTCTCTTCGGCCATGGGCAGTGCGTTGACGATCCGTAGTGCCGGGTCGGGCAGCACCAGGGAAGGGGAGGACGTGCGGCGCGTCTGAAGTCTCGTGCTCGCCCGAACCCGCACCGGCGGCCGGAGTCTGCGAAGCGTTACCGCGGTGCCAGGCGTTGTCGGCAGTCGTCACCACGCCGCTGCCCAACAGTTCGACCAGCGAGGGTGCCGCGCCCGCGACCTCGGGCATGCGCGGTTGTTCAGCAGTCGTAGCTGTCGCTGAACTCTTGGTCGTGACAGAAGCCCGCTCGGTGACCGGGGCGCGTGCCGTGACCGGCTGGGGCGGCGCGGCAATGCCCAGGCGGTCGGCCAGTTGTTGATCGGTTTGGGCGATGATTTCTTGCCAGTGCCCACGCAGTTCGGGCGAGGCGGCGGCCAAGAGGCTGTTCATCCGCGCCAGCGATTCGCTTTCGCTGGCTCGCCGATGTCCATAGTCTGCGATGCGACTGGCCAGGTGCTCGTCGATGGCCTGCATCGCCTCGGGATCGATCTCGCCCAAGCGCGAGAGGCTTTCGATAATCGCTCGATGCAGCTGCCGCGGAAACTGTTCGAGCAGTCCGACCGCTTTCTGTGGCGGCAGTTGGCTGAGCACGACGGCGACGACCGTAGCCCGTTCGCCGCGGAGCAGTTCGGTCAGCGTAGGCACGTCGAAGCGTTGCCAATTTCGGCCGCCCTCTGCGGCCGAGTCGTCGCCAGCGATTTCCGCGCTGGCGGAGTTGGCACCAGCCTGTTGATCGTCGGCCCACTGGCCGGCGGACGCCTGCGATTCGCGTTCGGGTAGCCCCGCGCCGCGCGTTTCGCTGATCGGCGGCGTCGCCGCGGCGGCGTCCAATCCCGCGGCTGGCCGACGCGGTTCATTAGCAGCCGCTGCAGAAGGGGCCAGTGCCGAAGGGGCGGAGGTCGATGTAGCCGAGCGAGCTTGGTTGTGAAAATCGGCCAAGACGCGGCGGCGTTCTTCGGGATCGATGGCGGTCAAGCCAGCCATGGCTTTGCGAACTTCGCGAGCCAATGGGTTGGGCATGGCCGAGAGCAACTGCCGACCGGCCGCCGCATCCAGGCTGGTCACCAGGATGGCAATGCGTCGTACCTGAGTCTGCACCCCGTCTCCGCCCGCCATCGCTCGTCCCGCATCCTTGCTAAAGTCCCGATCCGCCGAAAACGGCGCTCCTGTGATGTACGGCAACTGTTTACACGGCAATGCGGGCCGATGTCGAGGTCAGAAGCTGCGGCAGCTCTCTCCGGCGGAGCCCTTTTCTAATCTTCGGGCAGCGGTCGCCCCTTAGTTTCGGGCAGGAAGAAGACCACGACGATGCCCAGCACGAAGACCAGGCTGACCCAACTGGTCGCCTCGCGAAAGGCCCCCAGCCGCGCCGCAGCCTTGGCGACTTTATCCGCATCTTCGGGCAAGCGGGCGATGGCAGCTTCGCCCAGTCTCTGCTGCAGGATGCCGAGGGTGAACGGCCCCGTGGCGGCGAGAAAGCGGCCGACGTTGTAGCAGAAGCTCGTGCCGGTGCTCCGCAGCCGCGTCGGAAAGAGTTCGGGCAGATAGATTGCAAAGCCAGCAAACAGTGCCAGCTGGAAAAAGCCCATCACGCCGCTCATCCATAGCTGGTCGACCCCTTTGAACATGATGAAGTACATGTTCGTCGACAGCAGCGCGCCGATGAAAGCCACGATGAAGGCCGGCTTGCGCCCTGTCCACTGGGCCAGGTACGAGAACGCGACCATGCCCAGGAAAGCCCCGGCGTTTTGGATGATGCCGTTGAGACCTTTGTAGAAGGCGGCCTGACTGGCGATTTCCGTTTCGCTCAGCCCGCGAGACTCAAGCGAATTCTTGATGACGCTGCCGACCAGTTCCGGTGCAAAGAAGCCGATGCCCCACAACCCGATGACACCCGCGATGCACAGGACCATTCCCAACAGGGCTGGTTTGCGCCAGCGGCCCGGGCCGAGCAATTCTAGATACGATCCAAACCGCACGCCGGTCAATCGGCCCGCTTCGCGAGCGCGAACCCACTTCTCCGGCTCGCGCAGGCGCATTTGGATAAACACACACAAAAAGGCGGGAATCGCGCCGAGCAAAAAGGCGATGCGCCAGGCGTTCTCGGGCGTGACACGAAACGCGCCCTCGGTCGCTGCAGCGTTCGACGTGATTAGATGGCCCATCGCCATGCTGACCAGACCCGCCGAGATATTGCCGATCGCCGAAAGCGCCTGCAGCATGCCGAGCGCTCCGGGGCGAGCATGATCGGGCAGCGTGTCGGCGATCAGTGCCACGGCCAACCCGAATACACCACCGACACCCAGGCCGGTGATAAAGCGATAGATGGCGAAGTCGACCCACGACGTCGACAAGGCCGATAGACCTGTAAAGAGCGAGTACAGCAAGACGGTGATCGTCAGCGTTTTGGCCCGCCCGATACGATCTCCGACGGAACCGAAGATCAATCCCCCGGTGGCCCAACCAGCGACGAAGATCGAGGTCGCATAACCGCCATAAGCATTGACATTCGCCCCCTCGGGCAGATGCAGCTGGCTGAGCGCATCGTTGCGAAACAGGATGAAGATCTGCTGATCGAAGCAGTCAAACATCCAGGCGAGGGCTGCCATGACGAACACGAACCAGTGGTAACTCTCCATGTAGCGCCACCAGGAAGTGCTCGATGCAGTAGAGTCTTGTGCTTGGCTCATGATTTTGGCGTGAAGTTCGAGAGGAGGGATGAACGCCGCTGTGGGAGTTACGGTCTGATTGCTAGCGGCCGATGGCGGAATGCCTAATGATAACTAGTCCGCTGCCCAATTGAACCATGGCAACGGCAACTCATGGCGTCCTATGCCGCCAGGTCGGGCAATTTTTTGCCCTGAAGTTGGTAGACGTAACGCAGGACTTCCGCGACCGCCGCATATTGCTCGACTGGAATCGGGCGGCCGATGTCGACGGTCTTGTAGAGCGCTTGGGCCAGTGGTTTGCGTTCCAGCACTGGAATGCCATGCTCGAGAGCTAGTTTTCGAATGCGGGCCGCGACGGCGCCAGC
>JBQCJB010000946.1:0-2843 GCA_051953155.1 Aureliella sp.
GCAATCAGCGCAGCAAAACGTGGGCTGCTCAACAGTTCCGCTGGGTTCGCCGGCGGCCGGCCGCTGGGCAAGACAGTCAAACCGGGCACGGGAGTCGTCGTGAGGGCATCGCGCCAAGCCAGGCGGCCCATCATCACTTCCGCCATGCCGGCGGAGCTTTCCATGTGGAATAGGGCAGCGATCCGCGGCCGCCGAAAGTCAGCGTCGATCAGCAGCACGCGGCGTCCCGATTGAGCGATGGCGATCGCCAAGTTCGCAGACAAAGTTGATTTGCCGTCGCCCGGCACCGGGCTGGTGACTTGCAGGACACGCAGGCTGTCGGCATTTTCGCGAAAGTACAGCCCGGTGCGCACCGAGCGGTAGGCTTCGCTGGCCGCGCTGCGGGCGCGATGCAGCGTCGCCAGGCTGCCATGCACCGAGACGGACGGATCGACCGCGGCCGTGGGGATTTGCGGTATGTGACCGAGGATCGGCAAGCCCAACTGCTGGCTGATTTCGTCGGGATCGCGAAAGCTTTTCTCCGACCAATCGAGCAACAAGGCCAGCCCCGAAAGCGCGATCATTCCGATCCCCGCGCCGCCGAGCAGGTAAGGGGCCAGCCGGGGTCCGAAGAAACCGCCCACGGCCGGCGGCGTCAGCACCTGCAGCGAGGTTTGCGTACCTTTAGGCATCGTCTGCAGGCGGTTGAGCGTGGCGGTGTAGCCCGCCATCAGCTGCTCGATGGAACTCATCTCGCTTTTAAGGACTTTGCTTTGAGCGATGTAGGCCTGTAGCTCCTTGGAACGCTTTTCGGCGTCGGCAGCCAACACGCTCAGTTCCTGCTCTTGCAGGGCCAAGGATGCGACGCGTTCGCCGAGAGCGCTTTTCCAAAGCTCGACGCGCCGCTCGGGCGTCAATTCCTTCTGGCCGGACTCGGAACGGCTGTCCGCTTCGGCTTGCTGGGCTTCGCGCTCGGCCGCGATCAGGCTGGCAATGTGCGATTTCAGCAAGCGGATGCGACGGCGCATGGCGGCGACGGTGGGATGGCTTTCGCCCAAAGTGTCCAGCAACTCGGCTTCGCGCATTTCCATCTGCGCCAGGTCGTTCTTCTTTTGCTCGCTCAGCGCGGGCAAGATCGAGGCGGTGCTCTTTTCAGGCGCCGCCTCGTCGCCGAACATCTCCTTGGCAAAGGTTGCGTCGGCGGCCAGCATGACCAGGATACCTTCCGGAGGGCGCTTGGCCGCCTGGCTTTGCTGGACGTGCTCGAGCGTGCCAGAGAGCTTTTGTTTCTCGATTTGGATGGACGTGATTTCCGATTTGATCGCCACCAGATCTTCAGCGTGGGGATCGTGGATCTCCTCGCCAGTCCAAGTCCCTGGGGCCATTTTGAGGAAGTCCAGCTGCTCGCGAGACAGATTGGCGTACTTTCGCTGCAGGTTGTCTTGGGCCTGGGTGACCACGTCGACAACTTCCTCGCCCCAGTTGCGGTAGGCGTCGCCCAAATAGGATTCGTAACCATCGATCAAGCCTTGCACAACGTGCTGGCTGACTTCGGCGTCGGTGCAGACAAAGCTGATGTTGATCAACGCGCTACTACTGTCGCGGGCCGCCGGTTCGACGCTCATTCGCCGCGGCACCCGGATGAATTCGATAACCTCATCCTCGCTCATTCCCGCGAGAGCCTTGGGCGGTTGTTCGGTAATCGATTTCGCGGCCAAGCGAATCACGCGGTCGCTCTTGATGATCAGCGATTCGTCCATCCGCGATTGGCCGCGGATCTTGTCGTCGGCGTCGTCGCGTTCCCATGCCGCTGCGTCCGCCGTGGGATAGGCGACTTGGAGCAATGCGGTGGAGGAATACGTCGGTGGCTCGGTGCGGAATTTTAAGAAGCCGCAGCCCACACCCAAGAGGGCCCCCAGCACGGGCAACCATTTCCAACGCCACAGAATTTGGATCAGATCCGAGCGTTGTGCCGCGTCGCGACCGTGGAACGCAGCATCAGGGTGAACCATGTGCACGCTCTTCATCTGCACTTCCATCGAGAGTCACTCCGCCGGCCGCAACGAGTACAAACTGTCTGCAAATGAGACACTAGGAAAGATAGGGGCAATTTTCCGATCATCGCAGTATAGAGAGATCGGCGGCGCTTGCTAGCGTCAGGCCTCAGAAGAGACCGTGCCCCGGCTCTGCAGGGTGGTACGCAGCCGCGGCGGTGGTCTGGCAGCTCAGACCGCATTAGAATACGACAAGCGAGTCTGCAGCCGCGCTGGCCGCCAGAGCCGAGCAGTCGATCCGCAAGCGAATCGCGACTCGGCCGCGAATTCGTCTGCCCCTTCCGCAGTGTTACGCCCACCCTGTTTTTTCCTGCCTGCAATTTCGACGTGGCCTAGATGCAAAGTGTCCGCATGAGTCGGCTTGGTTTGATCCGCTGGATGTGTTGTTGCCTGGTCGCTCTCGTGATTTTTCCGGCGGCGTTCGGCCAGGAGCCGTCGAGCTCGTTTTACAAAGAGCGCATCGAGCCGGTGCTGAAAGCGAGCTGTCTGGAATGCCACTCACACGCTTCCGGCGAGGCCAGCGGCCAACTGATGCTCGATTCGATGGCCGCGATGAGCGGCGGTGGCTCGCGCGGACCGGCGGTCGTTCCTGGCAAGCCTGAGGAGAGCTGGCTGCTGAAGGCGCTGACGTACAAGGACGCCGAACTGCAGATGCCGCCCGACGGCAAGCTGGCCGACAACGTCATCGAAGATTTTCGCAAGTGGATCGCCGACGGCGCCAAGGGAGCACCGGTCGGCGGTGCAGTTTCCGCCAGCGGCATCAAGCGGCTGGTCCCCGAAGAGTCGCAAACGCACTGGGCCTACCGCTTG
>JBQCJB010000947.1:0-4733 GCA_051953155.1 Aureliella sp.
ATCGCCATCAGACGATTGCGGCGGCACTGCTTGCTGGCTTCGATCACGCTCCGCTGCAAACGTTCCCGCGCGTTGTCGGTAGGCTGAGCCACACCTCGGGCGGTTCGCAATGGAATCAGCCGCGCGACTCCCAATTCGGTGGCTGCATCGACCAAGGTTCGCTGGCGGTCTCCTTTCGGCAGCGCGATCGCCAGGCTCAAGCGCTGCGGCAACTCGCGATCGCTATCGATGCGCTCGAGGACTTCGAATTCCAACTGCCCGCGAGCGGCGGTGACGACGCGCGCGAGAGCTTCGCCCCCTTGCCCGTCGAACAAGACCAAGCGGTCATCGGCACGCATCCGCAGTACCGCCGTCGCGTGGCGGGCCTCCGAAGGCTCGAGAGCCCCGTAGGAAACCTGGGAAAGCTGCGGAATATAAAAACGGGGCGCTGACATGCATTCAACTTTATCGGCTGTGCTGAAGATAGGGAATAAGGAAACCGGACCTGACAGACCGATAGTAAGACGATGTGCAGGGAGGTTTTGCACTAGCACTTTCACGGGAAGGGGCCGGGCGCGTGTCATACTGGCAATACTGGGGACTGACTGCGGCTCCGCTGTCTAGCAGCGGCGGGCAGTACTTTTACCGCGGACAGTCGGTCGAGGAAGCACTGGCTCGCATCGAATTCGTCTGCGGTCAGCGCCGAAAACTGGCCACGCTGCTGGCAGCCGCCGGCGTCGGCAAGACGTGTCTGCTCAATTACCTGGTCAGCAACCCGCCGCGCGACAGCCAGCGGCCGCTGCCGACCGCGGTCGCATTGTCGATGCTTGGGCTTGCCGCTGGCGACCTGCCGCGAGAACTGGCCAGTCGCTTGAGTGGCCAGCGGATCGGCGGGACGGCCGACGCCTGGTCGACGCTCAGCGATCTGTTTTCGGCCAGCGCGCGCAGCGCATCGCAAACGCTGATCCTGGTCGACGACGTTGAAAGCAGTTCGCCCGAGGCCGAAGGAGATCTAATTCGCATCGTCCGCGCGGCCGATGACGCCCGGGTCAGCCTCGTCCTGGCGATCGAATCGCACCTGGCGTCCACCGTCAGCCGCTGGTTGATCGAGCGCAGCTACCTGCAAATCGAATTGCCGGTCTGGGACGTCGCTCAGACAGGTGGCTTTCTCGATTTCAGTCTGGCCAAATGCGGCCGACGCGAACCGATCTTCACCGATGCTGCCGTAGCGCGGCTGCACGAGTTGGCCCGCGGCACCGCTCGCCGCATTGTCCAGTTAGCCGACCTGGCCTTGATCGCGGGTGCCGTCTCGCGAGCTGCGCACATCGACGATTCGATCATCGCCCAAGTCGCGCACGAATTGCCCAAGCCGATGCCGCGGGCAGCCTAGCAACGTCGGTTGGCCTTGCCAGCCGCCATAGTTTTTTGATACGTATAGTTGCAAATCCGGGACTGAACCGAGTTGCGAGAGGCCTCGCAGCGCGGGTGAGAATCCGCACAAAAGAATCGGGAGTCGACCATGCCTAGATGGATGCAACGCGCGGTAGTCGTCGGCTGCTTGTTCGGCTGTCTGGCCAGCGCCGTGCCGACACGCGGGCAAGTTCCGGCCGACTTCGATGCCAACCAGGCCGAGCGCAATCCAGGCGACGTGGTGCGACTGGAGGATCAATTGGTCAACGGTCTGCGCGTCGTCACGGTTGAACAGCGGTTGTACGTCAGTCAAGTGGTGGCCCTGGTCGATTCCGGCCAGCTGCCGCGCGCCATGGTGAATGTCGTTTACACCTGGGCTCTCAAGCGCAATCCGCACGTCCCTTTGCCGTACTTTCAAATCGCGCTCCGCGCCCTGGCCGAGCGGCGCGGTATTGCCGTGCCGTAGCGATCGCCGCCGCGACAGCGAACGGCCATGGTCCGCTCTCTCGCGGCCCCACACGATTTCGCGATCCGTCTCTGACGTTGGTAGAGCGCGCTGCCAGTTCGCGTTAAGCTAGTCACTAGGTCGAACAGGGTTCCATTGCCCAGTGTCGACCGCTTTGATCGGCTTTACCCACCTGTGCGCTCGTCTGATGAGGTCTCTCGAGATGGCTCTGCGCTGGTTACTCGCGTTAGCGGCGGCTTTTCCCTTCGTCGGCGTTCGGCCTGCATTTTCTGCCGATGCGGCCGATGCCCAGCGGCCCAACATTCTCTTTGCTTTTGCCGATGACTGGGGCAGGTTTGCCAGTGCGTATGCGCAGCTGGATGGCCCGGGAACGATCAACGATGCGGTGAGCACGCCGAACTTTGATCGCGTGGCTCGCGAAGGGGTTTTGTTCCGACGCGCGTTTGTGTCGGCTCCCAGTTGCACGCCCTGCCGCAGCGCGCTGCTCTCGGGGCAACATTTCTGGCGCACCGGTCGCGGAGCCATCCTCCGCGGCGCGGTCTGGGACGGTTCGCAGCCCGCCTTTCCATTGCTGCTGCGCGAACAGAAGTATCACATCGGTGAAACGTACAAAGTCTGGAGCCCCGGCACGCCGAACGACGCGCCGTTCGGAGCAGGCAAGTACGCGTATGAGAAAGGTGGCGGTCGCTTCAATCAGTTCTCGCAAAGCGTCACGCGGATGGTCGCGCAAGGCACGCAGTTGGAGGCCGCCAAGCAAGCGCTCTACGACGAAGTGCAAAAGAACTTCGACAACTTCCTCGCCGATCGCGAAGGCAAGCAGCCGTTCCTCTACTGGTTCGGGCCAACGAACGTGCACCGCAAGTGGGTCAAAGGCTCCGGTAAGGCTCTGTGGGGGATCGAGCCCGACTCGCTCAAGGGCAAGCTGCCTCCCTTTTTGCCAGACGTTCCCGAGGTCCGCGAAGATCTGGCCGATTACTTCGGCGAGGTCCAGGCATTCGATGCCGCGCTCGGCGTCCTGCTGAAGCGACTGGAGGAGATCGGCGAACTGGACAATACGCTGGTCGTTGTCAGCGGCGACCACGGCGCGCCCGGCTTTCCGCATGGCAAGTGCAACCTGTACGACTTCGGTTCGAGCGTGTCGCTGGCGATGCGTTGGGGCGGTACCAAGGGAGGCCGCGTCGTCGACGATCTGGTCAGCTTGCCTGATCTTGCGCCGACGTTCCTGCAGCTGGCCGGCGCGAGCGTACCGGAGACGATGACCGGCCGCAGTTTGGTCAACATCCTCCAGTCCGATCGCTCGGGAGAAATTGAGCCCGGCCGCGACGCGGTCTTCATCGGTCGGGAGCGGCACGTCGAGAACGCGCGAGCCGATTTCGCGCCATATCCTCAGCGCGCCATTCGCACCAAAGACTTTTTGTACATCATCAACTTCCGCCCGGACCGCTGGCCGCTAGGCGATCCGTATCGGCTCAGCGGCGACAATCCGCCGAGCGCGTCGGCAATCACCGAAGAGACGCGAGTCACGCTGCCCGACGAAGACGCCGGCCCGACGAAAGCCTGGCTCGTGGGCGTTCGCAATGATCCGCAGTGGCAACAACACTTCGTTTGGGTTTACGGCAAGCGCCCGCGCGAAGAGCTGTACGATCTGCGGAGCGATCCACAGGAAACCAAGAACGTTGCCGAAGATCCCAAGTACGCTGACGCCCGCGCCAAGCTCGAGCAGCGATTGCTCGACGAACTACGAAGCACCGGCGATCCCCGCATCCTCGGCGATGGCGAGTTTTTCGAAACGCCGCCCATGGCCGGACCAGTCAAGGATCCACCCGCTGCGGCCCGCAAGCGCCAGCGCTAACGCATCCAAAGCAGTCAGTCACAGTTGCCAGGTCTTGCACCTGGCTCAGTCGGCCCCCCCGCCTCGCACATTCATTCTCCGGAGCGCTCGAGCCATGCACCGCAAGACCCTTGTCATTTCGCGAATGCTCGCCGCATTTGCGCTGCTGATCAGCGTGGCAGCCTCGAGCAGTTGGGCTGCGGAGCGGCCAAATATCATGATCGTCTTGGTCGACGATATGGGCGTGATGGACACTTCGCTGCCCTTCTTGACCGACGAGAGCGGGCAACCCAAGCGTTACCCACTGAATGAGTACTACCGCACGCCCAACATGGAACGGTTGGCCAAGCGTGGCATTCGCTTCAATCAGTTTTGCGCGATGAGCGTCTGTTCGCCGACGCGGGTCTCGATCATGACCGGTCAAAATGCGGCTCGGCACCGCACGACCAACTGGATCAACCCCGACAAAGACAACGCCGGCCCGCAGGGGGCGCCGGATTGGAACTGGCTGGGATTGAAGAAAGGTGACGTGACGCTGGCGGGGCTTTTGAAAAGCGGCGGCTATCGGACGATTCACGTTGGCAAAGGGCATTTCGGCCCGCGGCACGCGGAAGGGGCCGATCCGACGAACCTGGGGTTCGATGTGAACGTCGCCGGAGCGTCGATCGGCGCCCCGGGCAGCTACTACGGGATGAACAACTACGACAACCCCAAAGCCAAGAATCGCGCGGCCGGATCGCATGCGGTGCCAGGTCTGGAAAAATATCACGGTACGGATACTTTCTTGACCGAAGCCCTGACGCTGGAAGCCAAGGCCCGCGTCGACGAAGCGGTCCAAGCGGGCGTGCCTTTCTTTTTGAACTTCGCCCATTACGCCGTGCACGCGCCGTTCAATTCCGATCCTCGATTTGCCGGCAACTACCAGTCTTCGGATAAATCGCCGCCGGCCCAAGCCTTTGCGACGCTGATCGAGGGCATGGACAAGTCGCTCGGCGAGATGCTCGATCACCTCGAGACGCTGGGCATCGCCGACAACACGCTGGTCTT
>JBQCJB010000948.1:0-6439 GCA_051953155.1 Aureliella sp.
ATCCCAGTGGTCGTGCTTGCCGGGGGCGCGCGGCGCCAGCCGGTACGGCCCGGTTACCCGGGTGGGGCCCCGCGCCCCCCCCGGACCGTGGCTGCTCATGATTAGTTGTTCTGAAAGGCAGTCTTCGCTGGCATCGAAAGCGCCGGTATAGCAGGCCAAAAAGACAGCGATCGGCGAGCGGTCGCCGGTGCGCACGTGCGGAACTTGTGCGTCGGTGAGGATGCCCAGATAGTCGCGGTCGACGCGCAGGAAATCCAGGTTCTTCACGTGGCCGTGCCCAACATAGACCCAGAACATACTGCCGGCGTTCAACTGGTCGACGGTGGCTTCGCTGAAACGCCAGGGATCGGGGCAATAGGGACTGTTGGGGCTGGCGTACGTCATGGCCACGTTGGCCCACTGGGGAACGCGGTCGGTGAGAAAGCGGCTGGTCGTCATTTCAATAACCGAATCGGCCAGAGCGCCGAATCCGCCCACGCCAGCGACGACCCGCACATCGCGGCGCCAGAGCCCAAAATTGCGCTGCTGCTCGTAGGCGATCGATCGCCCGAGGAACTGTCGTGCGGCTTCGGCCGAGTCGGCCGGGATGCGACCGATGGCTAAGTCGGGACTTTCATCGCCATCGAGATCGGCGTACGGAGAGTCGGTCGCCAATTCTTCGTCGCCGCCCAGTTTGACCATCGCCGTCGACTGGCGGTACCAAGCCGGCAGCACGGGGCGCGACGAGGCTGCGCGATTGCCATCGCCGATCAATAAGACGTAGCCCACCTTGGGCTGCCTGGCGTCGGCGCGGTGCCGCGCGTCGGCCTCGGCGGCCAAGCGAATGATCGCTGAGTGAATGGCCGTCTGGCCAAGTTCGGCATCGACTTCGACGATTTCATGCCCCTGGGCGGCGCGGTACGCCTTCCATTCGGTCAGCGCGCTGGACCAGGCGGCTGGGCGGACGACAACAGCCATTTCCGCGGGCGGCGCGGAGGGCATCCGGGGCGGGACGGGCATAGGTTCAGCAGCCGCGGCGCGTGGCAGCAGAGGCAGACTTGGGAGCAGAGACAGGCTTGTCAGCCAGAGCACGCTCGAGAGCAGGATCAAGAAGAACCGGCTGGCAGAGCGAGGAGCCAACCGCCGTTCCGACGTTCGAGTTGCAGCGCCGCTTGCCAAGCTACGTGTCCCCGGGGAGGTTCAGGCAAGCGAGCGAGGCTGCTTACACGCCTGCGCTCGCCGCGGGATTGGATGGATGGGCCAACGCCTCGGCTTCGGCTCGGGCTTGCTGAAGTTCGCGTCCCTTACTTGTCCAATAATAGAGCAAACCGATCCCGGCGATGGCAAGAGTGATTAGTCGGTAGACGGTGGCCACGATGATGCCGGAGAATTCCGCGGGACGCTCGGGCAACTGCTTGAAAAGTTCGTCCAGGGCGTATTCCTGAGCCCCGAGGCCGCCTGGGGCCAGCGGGATCGCGCCGGCGGCCATGCCCGGAGGCACGACGTATAAGTGCTCGGCCAACGTCGGATGGCGCTCATACAGGCCGCAGGAAACGAAGTAGACAGTTAGTGCCAACAGAAAATGGACGCAGACCGAAGTCGCGATCAGGGCCAACAACGTTAGCGGCTGGCCGCGGAGCTGCCGCACGGCCCAGGCCATGCGGGCCAACGCGTGGCCGACCACGGGCCAGCGGCCGATCCAATCGATCAGCCGCTCGAACCAGCGTCCCGAATAGATCGCCAGCAGCAGGGCAACGACGGCGACGACCGAAAGAGCGATGGCAAATTCGCGGATCCGCCTGAGCACCACTGGCAATTCCTCGCGAGGAAAAATTGTCAGGCTGGCCACGGCCAATAATACCAGCCCCAGCAATCCGATCGCTCGGTCCAATACGACTGACGCGACGGCTTCGGGACGAGCTTGCGGTTTGTCTTTAGCGACCAGGATCGCCTTGAACAAATCCCCGCCGACGCTCCCCAGCGATACGAAGTTCAGGAGGTAACTGAGGAATCCCAATCGCAGCGCTTCGGTCAAGCGAAACGGAATGCCGAAGGCGCCCACCAGCGTCCACCAGCGGATGATGCCCAGCGTGATCGCCGACACGGCCAGGATTTGGGCCACCGCCAGCCACTCCCAACGCTTGGGACGCGACCAAAAAGCGTCGTAATCGCTCTGTGGCACTCGCCACAGCAGGAAAGCGAACAAGGCGGCGGGCAGGGCTACCTTGAGAAAGATGATCGCGGTCCGCTTGGCTGCCTGCGTTTGCGTCACGAGCTGATAGTCCGCTGGGAAAGGAAGGGTGGCTCGACGGTCGGGCTGGCCTGGCCCTTGAAAAAAGCCTTTCGGCTCGGCGTGCTAAAAGGGTAGCTCGCCCAGCGGACCGCGAAATGGGGGAGGCAAAGTTTCCTGATCAGAGCTTCGGGGAAAACGGCCTCGGCCGGTCGAACGGGTGCGCCGGTGCGGCTTGCGTCGGCGGATTTTCGTGTTGTTGTCGAACTGCGGAAATGCTATTGATGACGCTTGAAACCCCATCATATGGAAAAGGAGGCCATGATGACGGTAGCCACGTTGGGCGAGCTGGGCAAACTCGTCGAGGGAAAGGTTCGCGGAGATGCGAACCTACCGATCGCTCATGCCCTGCCGCTGCAGGACGTTTCGTCGGATGCATGCATCACGATGATCGACAAACTCAGCTCGGCCGATTTGCTCGGCCATGCGCCGGCCGCGGCTGCTGTTGTACCGCTCGGTTTCCCGCCATCGCGTCTCCCGGTCATCGAAGTCGCCCATCCTCACGCCGCCTTTGAAAAGATTATTCACTATCTGCGGCCCGTGTCGGCTATTCGGCAACGCGGTGTGCACGTGCTCGCGCAGGTTCATCCTACGGCTACCATTGGCGAGGGTTGCGTCATCGAGGCAGGAGTCAGTGTCGGACCAGGCTGTGCGATCGGAGCTCGGTCGGTACTGCACAGCGGTGTCCACATCATGGCCAACTGCACCATGGCCGAGGACTGCGAACTCTATCCAGGCGTCGTCCTGTATCCCGAGACGCGATTGGGTGCCCGCTGTTTGATCCATGCAGGCACAGTGCTCGGGGCGTATGGCTTTGGCTACCGGCACAAGGATGGCCAGCACGTTCGCTCGGCGCAGGCCGGCTGGGTCGAACTGGGCGACGATGTCGAACTGGGAGCGTGCGTCACCATCGACCGTGGCACTTACGGCGCGACGCGGATCGGCTGCGGCAGCAAACTGGATAACCATGTGATGATCGGCCACAACTGCCAGATCGGTCGGCACAATTTGATCTGTGCCCAGGTCGGCATCGCCGGTTCGTCGACGACGGGCGACTATGTAGTCTTAGCGGGCCAAGTCGGAATCAAGGATCATATTCGCGTCGGCGACGGCGCGGTTATCGCCGCTCAATCCGGTGTCATGCACGATGTGCCGGCTGGTGAAACCTGGTCGGGCTCGCCAGCGATGGCTACGAAAAAGTTCATGCACGGGGTGGCCTCGGTTGCGCGCTTGCCCGAGATGCGCGGCGACATGCGGCAACTTCAGCGGCAGCTCGAGCAGTGCCAGCAGCAAATACTGGAAATGCGGCAGCAGCTGGCGTCGCGCGACCCGCTTTCCGACTCCAGCCAGCGAGCCGCCTGATGACCAGCCTATCGACGCGCGGAACGGTCAGTCAGTTGCCGCCGCTGGGGCTGGTCGCCGGTTGGGGCCGTTTTCCGGTCGAGCTGGCCGAGCATGCGCGAGCCCGCGGACGAGACCTGGTGGTAGCGGCGATCAAAGCCCACGCCGACGAAGATCTGCGGCCTCTGGCTCGCGACTTTTGCTACTTTGGCGTTGCCAAGCTCGGCGCCCAAATGCGTTTTTTTCAAAAGCACAAAGTTCGCGAAGTCTTGCTCGCCGGCAAGCTGTTCAAGGACCGCATCCTGTTCCATGGTTGGGGCTGGATCGGCCATCTTCCCGACGTGACGTGCCTGGCAGCCGTGTACGACAGCTTCGTTTCCGGACGTGCTGACCAGCGCGACGATACGGTGCTGGGCGCGGTGGTGCGAGCGTTTGCTGCCCGCGGCATGTGCGTCATTCCGTCGGTCGAGGTCGCTCCGCAACTGATGGCTGAGGAAGGCATCCTGACGCGCCGCCGACCATCGAAACGCGAAGCCGCCGACATCGCCTTCGGTTGGCAGATGGCCCGAGAAATCGGCAGGTTGGACATCGGCCAGAGCGTGATCATTCGCGACCGCACGGTGCTGGGCGTCGAGGCGATCGAAGGGACCGACGCACTGATCGCCCGGATGCCGGAACTGTGCCCGAGGGGTGGCTTTACGCTGGTGAAGGTCGCCAAGCCGCAGCAGGACATGCGTTTCGACGTGCCGACGATCGGACTGCGGACCGTCGAACAACTGCATCGCGCTGGCGGCACGGCTATTGCCATCGAAGCGGGCAAGACGATCTTCGTCGACAGGGAACAAACCTTGCGCCGCGCAAATGAACTCGGAGTCGCCATCGTTTCACTTGCCGCGCCGCAGTTCCAATCTGCGGCCGCGTAAATGAATCGACAAGCACTTCAGCGCAACACGCTCCTGGGTTTCCTGGCTAGCATCGCGCTGGCGGCCGTCAAGTTTGCCGCTGGCTGGCTCGGACATTCGACGGCGCTGTTGGCCGACGCGATCGAGTCGCTGGCCGATACGCTCGGTTCGATTCTGGTCTGGCATGCCTTGCGAATGGCCGCCCGCCCCGCCGACCGACGCTTTCCCTACGGCTATGGCAAAGCCGAAGCCCTCGCCTCGCTGACCATCGGCGGCATGCTCGTCGTCGCTGCCATCACGATCGTCGCCGAATCGTTTCGGCAACTGGTCGTGCCGCATGCGGCTCCTGAGCCGTGGACATTGCTCGTGCTGCTAGTGATCGTGGCAATCAAAGAGACCTTATTTCGCGTCGTCGTCCGCGGGGCTCGTCAATTCGACTCCGATGCCGCTCGAGCCGACGCCTGGCACCACCGTTCCGATGCGATTACGTCGCTGGCTGCGGCCATCGGCGTTTCGTTGGCGATCTGGGGCCCCGGTTTGTGGGGAGTCGATTCTTTAGTCCTGGCCGATGAAGTGGCTGCGATTCTTGCCAGCGGCGTCATCCTGCTAACAGCCGTCGGGCTGATCCGCCCTGCCCTGGGCGAACTGCTCGATGCAGCTGCGCCGGCGATGGCGGCCCAAGTCGAGGCGATCGTGTCACAAGTCGAAGGGGTTGTGGCGATCGAACAGGTGCTGGTCCGCAAAAGCGGCGCGGGCTATCTAGCGGACATGCACCTCCACGTTCCGGCCGATACCACCGTCCAGGTGGCCCACGACCTGACTGGAAAAGTAAAGGCGATTCTCCGCCGGGAGCTGCCCTCACTCATCACGATTCTCATCCATGTCGAACCGCCCCAGCCGCCCGCCGGCCGCGCCGCGGAAGATCTGCCGCATAATTCACCAGCTGTCTAAGGCAGTGTTGCGTTTTGCAACGCTCGCCGGAGCTATGCTCACCACATAGGCTTGGAAGAACTTTCTGGCCGAGCCAAATTGGCAAGGCCATTCCCAGCTGGTTGTGGCTGGTTCGCGATTGCCTCTGCTTGAGCGGGATTTGTGCATTTTTCGAATCATTCGCAGGGGTTTCTCAGCCGGAGGCGGGCTGCTGGCGGTCGTCGGCTAGCCTATGCCGCGGCGGACTTGCGGCGTGCGCCGAAGCTGGCTGCTGCTTAGTGGCACAGCCCTTGCGATGTAGTGGTGCGAAGGTCAGCAAGGCACATTCGCCCGCATTGCATTTTTCGTTTTTTAAGTAGCGGGGTCGGAATGAGGCAAATAAAATGCAAAGCTGGGACTATGTCCTTGCTGACCTTTTCCTTAATCACTCCAAGAGGCATGTCTGTATCCGCTCCGGCTGCAGTGCTGCTCTAGAATCAATAGTACGCGATCTTTTCAATTACCCACGCTATCTGTCGGGTCTCAGGGAGTTTTTGCAATGTTGGCGAAGCATCTATGCGTTCTTTTGGCAACGCTTGTGGTGCCCGTACTGGGCGCCAGCGCGGGGCAGCCGTCGATTGGCGGCACCAGTCGCTGGGCCACTTTCGACGCCACCGACAGTGGCTACTTCGCCGTTTCGGTCCAACCCGACGCTAGTGGCGCCGTTCCGTTGCCCGAACGCCATGAGATCGTGTTGCTGGTCGATACCTCGGCATCGCAGACCGGCGTGGTTCGGCTGGACGCGCTGGAGGCGATCGACGAATTGTTGACCGACTTGCCCGCCAGTGCGAGCGTGGGGCTGGTTGCCTGCGATATCACATCGGTCGTTCTGACCAAGGCTTTGGCCGCTCCTGGCAGCCCGGAACTGGCCGCCGCGGTCGAGCGGTTAAAGAATCGCGTCCCGCTGGGGACGACGAATTTGGCTTTAGGACTGCGCACGGCGCTGGCTCAGTTCGGA
>JBQCJB010000949.1:0-3945 GCA_051953155.1 Aureliella sp.
TGCCCTCGACGGAGACTCGCTGGCCGCAGCTCGCGACAGCATCGAATCGCAACTCGGTCCAGTCAGCGTGCTGGTCAACGCGGCCGGGGGCAACAAGCCCGAGGCCACGCTCCCGCCGGGCAGCGACTTTTGCAAACTGCCGCTGGGAGCTTGGCGCGAGGTGTTCGATCTGAATCTCGTCGGCGGCGTGTTGCTGCCCAGCCAGATTTTCGGAGCCGGCATGGTCCAGCGTCGGCGGGGCAGCATCATCAACATCGCTTCGATGAGCGGCATGATCCCGCTGTCGCGCGTCGTGGCGTACTCGGCGGCCAAAGCGGCTGTGATCAACCTGACTCAGTTCCTGGCTCGCGAGTGGGCTCCGCATAGCGTTCGCGTCAACGCGATCAGCCCCGGTTTTTTCCCGGCCGAACAAAACCGAGCCTTGCTTTACAATCCTGACGGGTCGCTCTCGCAGCGCGGCGCCCAGATCATCGGGCACACGCCGATGGCGCGATTTGGCGAGCCGAAGGAACTGGCCGGCGCCGTTGCCTGGCTGGCCGCCGAAGCCGCCTCGTCGTTCGTCACCGGCCAGAACATCGTCGTCGATGGCGGTTTTTCGTCGACGACGATTTAAACGCTGCTGGCGCACACACCAAACCAAAAAACGTTCTCTCCCTACACTCTCGATCCAGTAGACATCATGGCCCAGCTGAACATTCGCAAAGACGACTGCCAACTCGACTTCCTCTCGCTCGGTTCTTTGGTCCACCGTCTCGATCCGGGCATTATCCCGTTTCGTCAGGCGCGGAACTTTGAAATCCACGTCTCCGGTGGCGAGTACAACGTCGCCGCCAACCTGTCGGACTGCTTTGGGTTGAAGACGGGCATTGCTACGGCGATGGTCAATTACCCGATCGGCGAGCTGGTGCAACGGGCGGTCCGCTCGATGGGCGTTCGTCCGTTTTACAAGTGGTTCGATCACGATGGCGTCCGCGGGCCGAATATCGCCACTGTCTACAGCGATCGCGGACAAGGCGTGCGGGCACCGGTTGTCTTCTACAACCGAGCCAACGAAGCCGGGGCGATGCTCAAGCCTGGCGATTTCGACTGGGCCAAGATCTTTTCCGAAGGCGTTCGCTGGTTCCATTCTGGTGGAATCTATGCGGCCTTGTCGCCGACAACTTCGGAACTGATTCTCGAGGGAATGCAGGCCGCCACGGCTGCCGGGGCGATCACTTCGTTTGACCTCAACTATCGGGCCAAACTCTGGAAGACGATCGGCAGCGAAGAAAAGGGCCAGGAAATGTGCCGCCGCATCGCCAGCCAGTGCGACGTGCTGATCGGCAACGAAGAGGACCTGCAAAAGGGCCTGGGCATCCAAGGGCAGGACGTCGAGTCCAAGAGCAAGCTCGATCCCAACGCGTTCTTCGGCATGATTGAGAACGTGGTCGAGAAGTTCCCGCGCGTGAAGATGGTGGCCACGACGCTGCGCGAAGTCCACTCGACCAATCGCCACGAATGGGCCGCAGTCCTCTGGTATGACGGCAAGCGCTACGTTAGTCCCACCTGCCAACTGGACGTGATCTGCCGTATCGGTGGTGGCGACGGATTCGCTGCCGGCTTGATTTACGGCATGATCGCCGGCAAGGAACCCGAACAGGCACTGCGTCTGGGTTGGGCTCACGGCGCGTTGCTGACGACCTTCCCCGGCGACGTCACCATGGCCAAGCTCCCCGAAGTCGAAGCCTTCGCCAAAGGCGGCACCGCCCGAGTCCAACGCTAAGCATAAATCAGAACGGTCTCCCTTCGCCCAGCTTCGGGGAGAGCATAAATCAGAACCGTCTCCCCCTCGCCCGCTTCGGAGAGAGCGTAAGTCAGAACGGTCTCCCCCTCGCCCGCTTCGGAGAGAGCATAAATCAGAACCGTCTCCCCCTCGCCCCGCTTCGGGGAGAGGGGGCCGGGGGGTGAGGGGCAGCACTACCAATCGCGCCTTAATCAACTCGCGTAACGAGCCTTTCCCAAGGGCACACTCGCTACAAATACTTCTTGATCCAGGGCGTGACCAGACGCTTGCGTCGAGCTTCTCGGAGGACAGAATCGTCGACGCGGTTGGTGCGCGCGTCAAAGCCGATCAGGCTTTCGTCCTCAGGTACCTTCTGGCTCATCTGCATGTGCCAGACGATCTGCGCCGACAGCGCGGCTGCGAATTCGCAGTGTTCGATCAACACGGCGACTTCGGAATTGCGCGTCTCGGAGAGGATGTCGAAGTTGTAGCTGCCCAGCATGGCCAGGTGACCGTCGATGACCATCGCTTTGGCGTGCAGGTGCCGCTCGCCTTTCATCTCCCACAGATCGATGCCTTGATTGCGCAGCCACCTGCGCTGGTTGGCGTACTGCGAATGGACGATGACGTGGTCCGTCGTCTCGAGCGAGTTGGTCACCAAGGTAATCGCCACCCCGCGCCGCCGCGCGGCTGCCAGCAGATGCCGCAGGCGATGCGTGAAGACCAGGTAAGGCGTTTCAATCACGATGCACTTGCGGGCGGCGGCGATCGCCTGATGAAGTTGATGAGCGATCGCTTCGGGCGCGTGCTTCGGGCCGTCGGGTAGGTCGTGTAGAAAGCGGATGCATTCGACATCCATCACCACTCCGCAGCCGCAAGTCGGCGCGCCGAGCGTCGTCGCGGGACATGCCAGCGGAAGAGGATCGGCGGCCGCCGCATCCAGCAGTCGGGCCGCGCACTGGATCGCGGCCTCGGCCGGCATGTCGTTGAGGTTGCCGTGCTCTTGCCGCTGGCGCACGCCGTCGGTTTCTTCGCGGCGGAGGCTGGGAACGCCGCTGGTTGAAGCATTCCAGCGTGCAAGGAAATAGCGCCGCGCATGCGCGGCTGTTGCGCCCGCGAGAGCGACTTCCCGGTCCCAATAATTTTTCTCGGCCAGGCCGTAGTAGTCCGCGCGGGTGTTGCGTCCGCCGGCGATCATCCGCGTGCCATCGACGACCAGCAATTTGTCGTGCATCCGCTGGCGGCCGAGCTCGAGTTTGTACCGCACGTCGGGTTGGTGTTCGCGAATCTGCACCCCTTGCCGGATCAGATGTTCCATCAGCGGCTTGGGCATGAGGTTGTTTTCGGCGTGGCCATCGACGATCAGTCTCACGCAAACGCCGCGGCGGGCCGCGTCGCGAAGCCCGGCTAGAATCCGCAGTGCGACCGGGTCATCGCCGACTTCGTAAGTGGCCAGCAGGATTTCGTGCTCGGCCGAATCGATCAGCTGCAGGCGCTGCGTTAGCGCCTCGGTATCGTCGATGAGCATCTGTGCGCTGTCGGCCCGCACCGGCGTCGGGCTCGAGCCCACAAGCCACGCCAGGCCGCAAACAAGCTGGATGAAAAGAGGCAGCCGAATACAGTTCATCGAGCGGGCATCCTGCGCTGGGCTCACTTACGAGCAGAGAATCCGTTCGGCCGCAGATGTGCTCCGGCGAACTTGGACTGACTCGCCCGGCACTCGTGCTCTATCGGCAACGCGGACGAGCCGGCAGCAATCCGCCAGAGGCGGATCGATCAACCGCGCCAAGCCTCACAACCCGCGCGCGAGTGGCGCAATCAGCCCGCGGTCTGCATGGTGGCGATCGACTGGTCGATTTCGGCAAGCGTGGGATCGTCGAGCTCGACGCGCATACCGCCCGCATTGTCGGCGATCTGCGCTGGATGTTTGGCACCGCACAGGGCGACGGTGATGTCGGGCTGGGCCAGTGTCCACGCGATGACCAGTTGGGCGACCGAACAGCCCACGCTGGCAGCGATCGCCCGTAAACAGTCGAGGAAGTCTTGATTGCGCTGCCAGGCCTCGCCGCGGAAGAGGTCGTAGGTCAGCCGTCGGTCGCGCGGATCGAATGCATGGTCGCGTTTCAAATGCCCGGCCAGCAAACCCTTCATCAGCACCCAGTAGCAAACCAGCGAAACGTGAT
>JBQCJB010000950.1:0-2414 GCA_051953155.1 Aureliella sp.
GACGGCCGACGACACGCCGACGGGCGTCCAGGAACCCACGGCGCCGCAGGCGGATGAGTTCGACGCCGGCACGGCAAAGTTCGCCCCGCCCGTTCCCAAAGACGTGAACGAGGTGTTAAGCACTCTCGACGCCGGTGTGCAAGCCGTACACCAATACCTCGATTCGCTCGACGAACCGTATCTCCAGCGGCTGCGGGAGTATCTCGCGTCGAAGAACCGCGAAATGTGGGTGCTCGACGTCACCAGCGATCTCCAGATACCCGCCTTCGTCGCCGTATCGCGGCGCACCAGCGGCCCAACCGAACAAATCATGCTGGGCTTCGGTGCCCACCTCGATCCGCGCATCGCCGTGCTGCGAGCAGTCACCGAGCTGAACCAGATGTTGACGCCGCTGCTTCAGTATCCCGACGACCGCTTGCCCGGCGTCTTGTCGGACCCCGACACGCTGCGGTGGCTCAACACGGCCACGCTGGCCGAGCAGTCGTATTTGATTCCGCATGCGACGGATTCGACCGGCCTGCATTCGTACCAGCGTCCTTGGTCCGACGACATCCGCGACGATGTCCTCGAGTGCCAGGCGAAGGTCGAAAGCCGGGGCCTGGAAATGCTCGTGCTCAATCAAACTCGGGCTGAGATCGGCATGCCGGTAGTCAAGGTCATCGTTCCAGGGCTACGGCACTTTTGGAGCCGGTACGCGCCGGGACGTTTATACGATGTGCCGGTCCAACTCGGTCGCCTGCCGCGGCGCCTGAGCGAATCGGAACTGAACCCCATCGCCATGTTCATGTAAGTTGGTCCGCGCCATGGCTGAAACCAAAACCGTCGAGAATACGGCGCCGCTGCGGTTGGTCGTCAAGGATGGACGGCGGACGCTGGCACGACTGGTCAGCAGCCCCGAACTGGCCGGCAGGCGAGTCGAACCCTTGGACGTCGATCGCCTCTGCACGCTGTCCCGCTTCGCCTGCGTGCGCCGGCTGGGCAGAGACATCATCATCGAATCGCCCGTGTCGGCGGCCCGCATCGCGCTCGACGAACCGCAACTGGCTGGTTGGATTTTACAATTCGTCAGTCCGAGAAGCGGGCGGGCCATGGCCGCTGGCCAGACGGAACATAGTCTGGAGTCGATGCTGCAGCTGGTGCATTTGCTGACCTGGGCGCAGGTGCTGGTCGCGATCGATGAGGACGGCATCGCCAGCGAAGACCACGAGAGCGGTTTGCAAGGCTGGGAGTTCCAAGACCTGCTGTTCCACGCGCACACTCGGCCCGGGCGGTACGAGGATTCGTTTGGCGCGACGTATCCACTGGCTGCGATCAGGCCAGCGCCTCCCGCCGTCAAAGCCGTTGATCACCGCCACAGCATCAACCTGTTTCGGCCCGACCTTGCCGAACTCGCGCAGACCGACCCGCCGCTGGTCGACGCGATGGAGCAACGCACATCGATTCGCCATTACGGCCCTCAACCGCTTGATATCGACCAGTTAGGGGAATTCCTCTTCCGGGTCGCGCGCGTCAAACAGGTCCACGCGCAAACGCCCGTACACACACCGTACGGCACGCGGACAATGGATTTCACACAACGTCCCTATCCGTCCGGTGGTTGTCTCTATCCTCTCGAACTGTATGTGGCAGTCGCCGACTGCGATGGATGTTCGCCGGGTTTGTATCACTACGATGCGGCCGAGCATCGATTGATAACGTTGTCGGCCCTTACCGACCCGGTCGAACGCCTCTTCGCCGGCGCAACCTTCGCCGCCGGCATTCCGCGCGGCACTCTGCAAGTGCTGCTGATCGCCTCGGCCAGATTCGAGCGCGTCTCCTGGAAATATTCGGGCCTCGCGTATTCGCTCATCCTCAAGGAGGTGGGCGTCTTGCTGCAGAACATGTACCTGGCGGCGACCGCGATGCAGTTGTCGCCCTGCGCGCTCGGAGCCGGCGATTCGGACGCCTTCGCCGAAGCCATCGCCAGCGATTACTTCACCGAGACATCGGTTGGCGAGTTCGCCCTGGGCAGCTTGCCCGACGCTTCGCAAATCAGCGTGAGTAATCCAGTTTGAGTAATCCAGTTTGAGTAACCCAGTTTGCGTAGCCGAGCGTGCGCAGCCGAACTTCCGCCGCTGAGCTTGCCTTGCCGAAGTGTTGTCTCGATCCAGCGACCGAACCAGTCATGCGCAAAGTACTTTATCTTTTTGGCCAGCTGAACGATTCCGACCTCGATTGGTTGATCGCTCGGGGGGCGAAGCAGCGCGTGTCGCCTGGTGAGACGCTGATCGAAAAGGGCAAGAACATCGATGCCCTGTATATCTTGCTCGACGGCATCCTCGAAGTCTCCGGCCTCCCGAACGAGAAACGTGTGCGCCTCAACAGCGGCGAGGTCGTCGGCGAGATCTCGCTGCTCGATTCGCGGCCTCCGACGG
>JBQCJB010000951.1:0-7681 GCA_051953155.1 Aureliella sp.
GGCGACACCTGGCAGGTCGCCTAAGGGCGCCTCCAGTGAACGCTGACGAGGGCAAACAATCCGCGCGGCCGGGTGGCTCGCCTGAGCGACCCTGGCCCGCCGAGCTGGAACTGGCGGCTCAAGCCCGCCTGCCGCACTCGACCCCAGCCGATTCGGCATCGGCGCATCCGCTGGCCCAGCCACACGCCGAGCCCTTGTGCTTGTCGAGCGTGTGGAGCATGCCGACGCTCGAAGCGGCCGATGCAGCCCTCCGCGATCCGGCATTGGGGTTCGCCTATCGCCGCGACGGACATCCCAACGCCCGCTCTCTGGCCGAAAGAATCGCACGGCTGCATAAGGCGACCGATTGCGTGCTGACGGCTCAAGGAATGAGCGCGCTCTCCGCCGTCGCCTGGTCGTGTTTGAAACCGCACAGCGAAGTCTGGCTGGCCCGCGATCTGTACGGCAAAACCCGAGCGATGTTCCAGCAGGGTCTGGGGCCCTGGCAAATCTTCTCGCGCACCTTCGATCCGAACTCTTCAGAGGATCACCAGCGACTGGCCGCCAGCCGCGCTGACCTGGTGGTCATCGAGACGATTACCAATCCGCGCGTCCGCGTCAGCGACATTGCGCAGATCGCCGATGTCACGCATCGCGTCGGCGGCCGGCTACTCGTCGACAATACCTTTGCATCCGGTCTGCTGGTCCAGCCACTGGAACTGGGCGCCGACCTATGCATGGAGAGCCTGACCAAGATCGTGGCCGGGCACAGCGATTCGATGTTGGGCATGGTCTGCGGCCGCGAGTCGGCGTTGATGCAACGTATTGCGTCGGCGGTCAGCCTGTTTGGACTGACCAGCAGCCCGCTGGACTGCTACTTGACCTCGCGCGGGCTGGCCAGCCTGCCGCTGCGTTTAGACGCGGCTTGCCGCAACGCCCTGGCCTTGGCGGAAAGCCTTGCCGGGCACCCGTCCGTTTCCCTAGTCGACTATCCCGGCTTGGCTTCGCATCCGCAGCATGATTTGGCGGCTCGCGAACTGAATGCCTTCGGCTGGATGCTCTGCGTCGAATTGAAAGGGGGCCAGGAGGCTGTCGAGCGAGCCATCGAGCGGCTGGCGCCCGAGATACCTTTCTGTCCGTCGCTCGGCGACATTCAAACGACCGTCTCGCATCCCGCCACGACCAGCCATCGCGGCCTGGCCGCCGCCGAACTATCAGCGCTCGGCATCAGTGGCGGCACGCTCCGCATCTCCTGCGGCGCCGAACCAACCGCCTGGCTCTGCGAAAAATTCGCCAGCGCCGTATAGGGCAGGAGCGATAGCAGTACCGCAGAGCTCGGCGCGAACGCAATTCGGTGATGGAGGGTTGGGGAGTTGGAGGGTTGGGGAGTAAGAGAGTTAGAAAGTAAGAGAGTTAGAAAGTAAGAGAAGAAGAGAAAGAAGAGAGAAAGGACAGCCGAGACGGCTGTCCTACTTGAAGCCTATTCAGAGGGTAGAGAAGAATGACAGCCGAGACGGCTGTCCTACTTTGCTAGCAGGGGGCGGGGAACAGGGGGGAACATTCGGCTAACTGGCATCCCTGGAATTGGTCGATTAAGTTTACACTAGCAGGCCGGCAGAACGGATTTTTGTACAGGAAAGCAGACGACCATGGATGGCCGCACCTTTCGCCTCACCAGCTCGCGCTCGCTGGTCCTCGACATCGCGCACCTGGCGCAGCGAGTCCCCTCGTTCCCGGTCGAGCGTTGGTTCGATCTGGCTGCCGTCGCCCAGGCGCGTTCGATGGCCGCACCGCGGATCTCGTGGGTCACCCTGTTCATCAAGGCGTACGGACTGGTCAGCCGCCAGGTCCCGCAGTTGCGCACTCACTTTCTCAAATACCCGCTGCCGCACTTTTACCAGTCTTCCGGCAGTGTGATTTCCGTATCGATCAATCGGTTCTTCGATGGCCATGATCGGCTGTTCTGGGGGCGTTTTCATCAGCCGGAAAACTTGCGGCTGGTCGACCTGCAGCGGCAGCTGGACGATTACTGCCAAGGGGACGTCCAGCAGGTTTTCAAGCGGCAGATGTTGGCCGCTCGCTTGCCGACTCCGCTCAGGCGATTGGGCTGGTGGTGGCGGCTGAATTGCCAGCCGCGGCAGCGAGCGCGACGCTTGGGGACAGGCAGCATTTCGGTGCTGGCGGCCCAAGGGGTCTACAACCGCTTGCACCCGTGCATCCTAACGTCAACGGTCGCCTATGGCCCGATGCAGGCCGACGGCCGCATGTGGGTCACGCTCCAGTGCGATCATCGCGTCGTCGACGGGGTCGCCGCCGCCGAAGCGCTCAACTTGTTTGAAACCGTCTTGAAGAACGATTTGCTCGCCGAGTTGGAACTCTTGCAGCGCGACCAACGCCATGTTGCCTGACGCAGCTGGTTCGACCGGCGGCGGCACGGGGCAGGGGGCGGGCAGCAGGCCCCCCAAGTTCGCCTACCTCGACTCGCTGCGCGGGCTGGCCTCGCTCATCGTGGTGCTCGCCCACTATGTCGGCACGTTCTATCCATGGGCAATCTTTGGCCAGCGCTATTCTCAGCGGAGTTGGCTGGAAAGCTGGTTGCAGCACCCGCCGTTTTCGTTGGTAACGGCCGGCCACTTCGCCGTATGTCTCTTCTTCATTCTCAGCGGGTATGTGCTGAGCATCGGCTTTCTGGCGGCCCCACCGCGCAGGGGAGACTTGCTGCACGCCGCCTTGAAGCGACCGGTGCGACTGGGCGGGCTGGCGCTCTTCACCGTTGCCGTCGGCTACGCGTTGATGTGCGCCCAGTTGGTCGGCCCGAACCGCATTTCGCCCGCCGTCACACTTCCGTGGCTCGATACGTTCTGGACGCAAACGCCCCAGTGGAAGCAGTTCCTCGGCGATTTCCTGCTCGCCCCGCTCGCCCACGGCACGACCTACAATCCGCCGCTGTGGACGATCCATAAAGAGCTGGTCGGATCGTACCTGGTCTTCGGCTACGTCGCGCTCGCGCGGCGGTTGAGCCCGAATGTGCGTTACGCCGTGCTGGCCTGCATGGCGGGCCTGACCTTTCGATCGCTGTACCTCGGGTTTGTCATAGGGCTGGCCTTCGCGGAACTGACGGCGGCCGGCAGCAGGTCCGCGCCGCGACCACAACGCAAGGTGTCTTTGGCGCTGACGTTCGCGTTACTGGCGGGCGGCCTCTGGCTGGGCGCCCAGCTGCATTACTTGCCCGCTAGCCGCATCGAAGGCGCGCTCGGAGTTCTGCAGAACCTGTTCGCCGAAGTGGGAACGGGAGGCTCAGCCATGCTGGGCGCCGCACTGACATTTGCCGCCCTCTGGCGGAGCGTTGCGATGCAGCGGATGCTCGACTGCGGACCGCTCCGTTACCTGGGGCGGATTTCATTTGCTGTCTACGCGCTGCACTTTTTGCTGCTCGGGTCGGTTGCCGCCGGAGTGCATGGGGCTCTAGTGGAGCCGCTGGGCTGGCATGCTGCGGCGCTGGTCAGCGCGAGCCTTTCGCTCGCCTGCCTTTTCCCGCTGGCTGAACTGGCAACGCGTTGGGTCGACCAGCCGTGCACGCGTTTGGCTAGCGCGATGGCACCAATCGTCGCCACCACAGTTGCCCGTTGGTGGAAGCTACCGCTGGCGGCGTCGCGCAGCGTCTTGATCACGGACCGACGCGCCGCTCAACTCGTCTGCATCGCAAATGAGGAGCGTATAACGCCGCGCAAAGCGGGTTGAACACGCGCCCACGCAGCGGTTTGGTCACCGAATCTATCCCAGGCAATCTTCGGAGTCCGCAAGTGAAAGCCCCTCAGCGCAAAGTGACACAATTGGTCGTCTGCATTCTGCTTGCCGCCTGCGTGCTATCCACTGCTGCCTGCGTCGTTCTTTCTCAACATGCGCCGCTCAACGCGATCGAGGCAGCTTGTGTTGGCAGCTGGACGTACATGAGGCAGCTCGAGTTAAAGATGGAACCGCTGTAGGCTCCCTCGCTGCGTCTAATATTTAACCGCGGAAACGCACAGAGCGCGGCGAATTCACTGCGCTCTGCGTCCCCGCGGTTCAAGATGGTCACCGCTTGCTCGCCCTGACGGCGAGCGATGGGCTACTTCTTCTTTTCGACGTGCACCGTGTGCTTACGCAGGCGGGGGCAGAACTTCTTCAGTTTCAGCTTTTCGCCACCGGTCTTGCGCCGCAGGGTGTAGTTGTGGTCGCCGGTCTCTTCGCAAACGAGGAAGACGACTTCCTTCTTTTTCTTCTTGGCCATTTCAAATCACTCTTAACCGCTGAGAATTGTCTTTACTTTTGGATGGGACCGTTGGCAGGGAGCAGGCAGCGCGATTTAGCTTTCGCTGCTGCTCGCTTCGGCCGAGGCTGCGAATTCGGGCTTCTCGCTGCGCTTGCGGACGCGGTCGTTGCGGCCGGTGAACTCGAGGATGGCTCGCGGGCCGGCGTCGCCCAAGCGCGGCGTGGCCAGCTTCAGAATCCGGGTGTAACCGCCGGGACGATCGACGAAGCGGTCAGCGATTCGGTCGACCAGGATCTCGACGGCTTCCTTGTTGCGGAGCATTTGGAAGAGCTTGCGGCGGGCGCTGACGACCGGCCCGCGGGCCGCGACCCACTTCGGATACTGCGGTCCTTCTTTCCATGCTTTCCACTCGGCCGAGTTGCGCGCGGCGGTGGTACCGAACTCGACGGACGCTTGTTCGGCGGCTCGCGCGCGTTTAGCGATCGTCACGCAGCGTTCGACCAGCGGGCGGACTTCCTTGGCCTTGGCGACGGTCGTGATGATCCGGCCCTTCACCTTGGGACGATTGACGTCCAGCTCGGAATCTTCGCGTTCGGTCAGGAACAGAGCGCTGACCATATTGCGGAGCAGAGCCTTACGATGGCTGGGAGCGCGGCCTAATACTCTTCCGTGTCTGCGGTGACGCATAGCTACACACTAACTTCGATGGAAAAACTGTTTGGATTGTTGATGGGCCAGTAACAATACCGCTTCGCAGCGGTAGGCGTGTTCTCAACGGAAGGCTTGCGAGGAGGGCAGGCGCATGCCCAAGTGCAACCCAAGCGTCGACAGTTTGTCGCGAACCTCGTTGAGCGTCGTGTCGCCGAAGTTGCGGATTTCGAGCAATTGATCCTCAGTCCGTTGGACCAGTTCGCGGATCGTGCGGATCCCTTCGCTTTCGAGGCAGTTGCCGGCGCGGACGCTCAAGCGGAGGTCAGCCACGAGCATGTTCAGCTTGCTTTCGAGCTGAGCTTCGGCCGAGCCCGGTCCACCGCGGGCAGTCGCATGAACCTGCTTGCCCAGTTCCGTGTACTGCACGAACGGGTTGAGGTGCTTGCGAAGGATCTTGGCCGATTCGGTCATCGCCATTTCCGGATCGATCGAACCGTCGGTCCAGATCTCGAGAGTCAGGCGATCGTAGTTCGTCTTTTGACCGACGCGGGTTTCTTCGACTTCGTAACGCACGCGGGTGACAGGGCTGAAAACGGCGTCGACCGGGATGATGCCGATTTCGTGGTCACGCGTACTGTGCTCGGAAGCAGAGACGTAGCCGCGGCCGTTCTCGACAACCATTTCCATGACGAACGGGACATCGTCGGTCAGCGTGGCCAGCACGTGGTGCTTGTTGATGACTTCGACATCGCCGTCGGTCTCGACATCCTCGCCGGTGATGACGCCCGCTTTGTTGCGTTCAACGGTGATCACGCGCGTCGAATCGCTGTGGTTCTTGACGACCAAGCTCTTGACGTTCAGCACGACTTCGGTCACGTCTTCGAGCACACCGGGGATGCTGGTGAATTCGTGCTGTGCGCCGCGGACTTTGATTTGGGTAATGGCGCTGCCTTCGAGACTCGAGAGCAGGATGCGCCGCATGCTGTTACCGATCGTCGTACCGAAGCCACGCTCGAACGGTTCGGCGATGAACTTGCCGTAGGTGCCCGAGAGCGAGCTTTTGTCGACGACCACCGCGCTGGGCAGTTCTAATCCACGCCACTTGATATGCATTGCGACCAGCCTTCGTACTAGATTCTTGTCAGTGTCCGATGGAATGCGGCCGACGAAAATTCGTCAGTGCCGGTGGTGGAAAGTCGCCTTAGACGCGGCGGCGCTTCCGCGGGCGGCATCCGTTGTGCGGGATCGGCGTCACGTCTTCGATCTGCTTGACCGACATACCGGCCGATTGCAGAGCGGTGATGGCGCTCTCGCGGCCCGAGCCCGGTCCCTTGACGCGGACGTCGATCTCGCGAACGCCGAACTTGGCCGCCTTTTCGGCCGCTTGCTGCGCAGCCACCTGGCCGGCAAACGGCGTGCTCTTGCGGCTGCCTTTGAAACCGCAGGTGCCCGCGCTGGCCCAGCACAGGGTGTCGCCTTTGGTATCGGTGATCGTCACCGTGGTATTGTTGAACGTGGCGCGGATATGGGCGACCGCTACCGTTACGTTGCGACGTTGCTTACGACGTTTGGCCTTTGCCACAGTCTTTGACCTCAAAAATAACGATTACCAAGTCGATGTGGTTTGTTGATTTAAGCCCCGCTTCTCGCCAGGGCGATGGTTCGCAACTAAGGCCACCAGAGTCGATCCCGGCCAACTCCGATAGCCGAATGCTGTGACCGCGTGGAGCCCGCTCAGGCAATGAAGCGGCGAGCAGCTGCGCGGCGAGCACAGCGGCGGTGGGCCGCTGGGCCTTAGCGTAGGTCCTTCACGCCCTTCTTACCGGCGACCGTCTTGCGCGGACCCTTGCGAGTCCGGGCATTGGTCCGCGTTCGCTGTCCACGCACCGGCAGGCTCATGCGATGGCGCAAGCCGCGGTAACACTTGATTTCGCGGAGCCGATGGATGTTCTGCCCGACCTGGCGGCGCAGCGGGCCTTCCACCGTGTAATCGCGCTCCAGCAGCGTAGCCAACCGGCTCAGCTCGTCCTCGTCCAGATCGCGAGCCGATTTGTCCGGGTCGATGTTCGTCTTGACGCACACCTGACGAGCGACATGAGGGCCCACGCCATACAGGTATGTGAGCGAAATCGCGACTTTTTTCTCGTTGGGTATGTCCACACCAAGTAAACGCGGCACGCGACGAACTCCTAGAACACTGCTTTAACTATTGATTCCAAAAGGACTTACAACCCACGCCGGGTACACGAATTGCACTTCGAAGCGAGATAGTATAGCCCTACGAAAATATTTCTGGCAAGCCGTAATTCATTTTCTTAGGCGATCTACGGCGTCTTTGATACGTTCGAACACAACCTCCGCCGACTGCATGCCATCGATCGAGCACAGCAGGCCGCGTCGCTGGTAGTATTCCAGCAGCGGGGCAGTCTGCGTGTGGAACACGTGCAGCCGAGCGCGAATCGTCTCGTGCGTGTCGTCGGCGCGGTGCTCCTGCTGAGCCCGCTTGAGCATCCGGGCGACCAACTCCTCTTCCTGCGCCTGCAGATCGACGACCAGGTCGAGCTTACGGCCGGTCTTGGTGAAATGCTCGTCGAGAAGTTGTGCCTGGACCAGCGTCCGCGGGAAACCGTCGAACAAACACCCACTCTCGCAGTCCGGGCAGGCCAGCCGCTGGGCGACGATGCGCATGACCAAGTGGTCGGGGGCGAGCTTGCCGGCGTCGATGTACGAGGAAACCCAGCGGGCCAGGGCCGTGTCTTGCCGCTTGACCTCGCGGAGCATCTCACCGGTCGACAGGTG
>JBQCJB010000952.1:0-2277 GCA_051953155.1 Aureliella sp.
ACCGAGATATTTGGACCGGGCGTTGCCGACTCGGAAAAGGCCCAAAACGTTGGGCAGAAACGAAAAAACGCCGGGCGTCGATCTCTCGGCGCCGGCGTTAACTTTTCGGCGTTACTTCGGCAGAAGAAATTAAGGCTCCTCCGGTAGGACTCGAACCTACGACCCGGCGGTTAACAGCCGCCTGCTCTACCAACTGAGCTACAGAGGAATGGGGTGGGGCTTGCAGCGCTTCCTCGCCGGGCGGCGGACGAAAAGGGGTCCGCGACGCTCGAACTGAAAACGGCGCTTGCTTGCCTTCAGGGCTCGATAACGCATCGCCGGCTTGTGTTTGGCTAGCGGCCTCAGGCCCTGGGGTGTTCATTTATAGGATATCTTCTTCGGCTGACAAGTTCAGCTCACTGAAGAAATCTCACTTTGTGACAAACTTGACGGCTCACCCAAGAAAATAACCACCCGAGGGACGACCGAATAACCTTGACGGGGCGGGTGGGCGATGCCGGCTGCTGGGAAGTGTATGGTGTGGATTAGTCCTTAATGTTAGCCCAGTCGCGTTCTAGGGAGGTTATTGTCGCAAGCTGCGACCGGCGGTCTCGGCTTCGAGAGAGGGGCGGCGTATGGGCTGCGGTGCAAGCCGGGGGGAAAATATTTGTCAGGCGAGGATGTCGTCGATGGGCTGGCCGTGGTCCATTTCCAACCGCTGCCGATCGGGTAAGACCAGGCTGCGGGAGTCGAGTCCGAGCTGCTTGAGAACGGTCGCGTGGATGTCGGTCACATAGTGCGGATGCTCGGCCGCGTGGAAACCGAGCTCGTCGGTCGAACCGTGAACGTAGCCCCCCTTCACTCCTCCGCCGGCTAGCCACACGGTGAAGCCGTGCGGGTGGTGGTCGCGCCCCGTACCGGCCTGGTTCAAACTAGTCTTCTCGAGCGCCGGCGTGCGGCCGAACTCAGTCGCGCAGACGACGAGCGTCTGGTCGAGCAGACCGCGGCGCTTCAGGTCGGCGATTAGGCCGGCCAGCGGCTTGTCGACCCGCTGGCACGACCGCGCGTGCAGCTCCCGAATGTTGCTGTGCGAATCCCACTCGCCGAAGTCGCTCAAATAGACAAGCGAAAAGCGGACGCCTCGTTCGGCCAAGCGGCGGGCAGCGAGCAATCGGCGACCGTAAAGTTCCGTTGCGGGATCGTCCAGTCCATACAGCCGCTGCGTCTCGGCCGTCTCGCTCGACAAGTCCAACACCTCGGGAGCCGACAACTGCATGCGGTACGCTAGCTCGTAACTCTTCATACGGGCGCGCAGTGCCTGATCCTCCGGATACTCTTCGGCGAGGGTCCGGTTCCATTGTTCGATCAGCTCGAACTGGCTCTGCTGCTCGTCAGCCGTCACGCCCGCAACGCGGCGGCCGAACGGGAGTGGGTTGCTCGGGTCGAGCGACAGCTCGATACCGGCATGCGCAGGGCCTAGATAGCTGGCCTCGAAATCCTTCTTGACGCGCATGTCCTTGTACTGACCCAAAAAGACAAATCGCGGCAGGTTTTCATTCAGCGAACCGAGGCCGTACGAGACCCATGAACCAATCGTCGGTTGTTGTTCATCCAGGGCGTGCCGGCCGGTGTGGAACTGGAACTCCGCAGCATGATCGTTGTCGGTCGTATACATCGAGCGCACGATGCAGAGCTGATCGACGACACTGCCTAGGTTGGGCAGCCAATCGCTGACCTCGATCCCTGAGCGGCCCCGGCGGCGGAAGCCGACTTGCAGAGGCATGATTTGCGAAACGACTTCGCGATCGAAACCGACGACCGATCGCGACCGCTCCAAATACACCGGCAACTTCTGCGGATTGGGCAAACCCGTTTCATCAAAGGTCTTGCCAGCGAACTTATTTAGCAGCGGCTTGGGGTCGAACGTTTCTAAATGGCTGACGCCGCCGGAGAGAAAAATCCAGATCACCGACTTTGCCGCGGGCTGTGTCGCGGAGGCGCCGGACGGACTCGTCGGGCCCTGCGCGCGCCCCAGCCCGTCGTCGAGCAGTAGCGAGCCGGCAGCAAGGCTGCCCAGGCCTTGCCCGAGCGACGCCAGGAAGCCGCGGCGCTGGACGCGTCCACAAAACGTCGAATCTGATGCTTTGCGTCTCATCGCCGGATCTGTCCTCGAATAAGTTGGTTGGCACAAGTAATTCGCGTTTAAGGCACTCACTGTATCACCAAAGATTCGCAATCCCCCCGGGGCAAAGGGCCGACGCATGGTTTTCGAACCAGACTCGAACGACGTCGGCGTAG
>JBQCJB010000953.1:0-4093 GCA_051953155.1 Aureliella sp.
CGTCTCTGTCGATGTGATCGACCTGCAAGCGATGGACCAGGCGATCCTCGACCAGGCCAGCATCGATACGGCCCAAATGGCCGCGAACTATAACGCGCGGGGTACAGGGACGCCGGTGGTCAATACGCTGACGCCTCACCTGTATGCGCAGCGCGTCGAGCGCAAACCGATTCGGTCTGTCGATCCGAATGCCTGGCAAATTGCGCTGGGCGATCCTGGCAGCGCGGCGATCGGCGTAGCGAACGCGATGGTGAACGACGATTCGGAAGTTCGCTTTTACATGCTCCGTGCCCACGAGGCGCTCAGCGCGGGTCACACCGCAGCGGCCAAGGTCTACTATCGTTTGGCTTACCAGCGCTTAACTCCGGCGCAACAAGCGCGACTGCAGCAGTTGCAGCAGGCTGCCGACGAAGCGGCCGCGAAGGCTGCGGGCAAAGACACCAACGCCACCGAGAACCAGCAGGTTACGACGCCTGCCCAGCCATGAACCTTAATTCACAAGGAATGTCGATGTCGAGCATGGGTTCACCACGTCCAGCGAAGAGTTCAACCGTCATGGCAGACGGCGAACCGCTCGATTTGCGCAATCGCGAACTGGCGGCCGTGCTCGCTTGGCTGTTGCCGGGAGCGGGGCATTTCTATCAGCGACGCTACCTGAAATCAGCCATCTTCTTTATCGCGATCATGAGCACGTTCGGCTTGGGCATGCTGGTCGGCGGCGGCCGCTGCGTCTATGCGTCGTGGAACCAGGTGGAGAAACGCTGGCAGTACGCGCTCCAGGCGGGTATCGGCATGCCGGCCCTGCCAGCCGCTTATCAAGCGTATCGCATCAGCAAAGGTCAATTGCCGGCTTGGGGCGGCTTCATGGCTCCGCCAGCCTCGCTGGGCGTCCTCTCGGACTGGAATGCCGAAACGTCTTCGGGTTTCGACATGGGCACGCTATACACGATGATCGCCGGGCTGCTGAACATCTTGGTCATCTTTGACGCCTGGGGAGGGCCATTGCCGCCGCCGGTCAAACCGCCGCGCGGCAGCCGCAAACCACAAGAGACCGGGCCACCCGAGACTCCCGGACCGGAAGCGACTTGAAGCCGCCCGGTTGGGCGTGCGCCAAAATGCAGTCGGGCCGGCTGACGTCATCAGAGCACCGAGGATGCGCTCATGGGCAGAATTCACGATGGAATCAGGACGTTCAACGCCACGGTACGAACCGTGCTGATGGCCGGCGTGGCCGGTTTGCTCGGCTACGGCGGCTATCTGGGATACTCGCGGTTCAACAAGCACGAGCGGGCGCTGGCGACCGCCAATGCGCAAGTGGCCCGGCTGACCGGCGAACTGAAAGAGAAAACCGAGCAGCTGGAAAAGCTCGAAACGTCCCTGCGGCTGTTGAAGACCGACCAGCGTCTGGCGCGGCTCGACGTTCTGGCCATCGACCGCGATGAGAAAGAGAACGCTATCAAGAGCCGCTTGCGGTTCGTCGAACTCTCTCCCGCAGGCGATCCGATAAGCACCGGCAAGTACATCGAACTGCCCGGGGACGTCGTCTACGTCGACAACTGGATCATCAAGTTCGACGACAAATACGTCGAGCGGGCCGACCTGCAGCGGGGCACGTCGCTGTGCCTGTTCCGGCGCATCTTTAGCGAGCACCAGAAACCCACCGATGGCGTCTCGCTGGACGAAGTCGGCATGCGGCCACAAGCCTACGCTCGCGGCGGCCAGATGAGCCAGTTCGAACGCCGACTATGGTCCGATTTCTGGCAGTTTGCCAACGATCCGGAAAAGGCAGCCGAGATGGGCATTCGAGCCGCCAATGGCGAAGCGGTCTCCATTCAGGTTCGCGAAGGCCGCAGCTACGGTATCGAACTTCGCGCCTCGGGTGGCCTTTCCATCAAGCCTGTCCCAAGCCCGCTGGCCAAGGAAGGCGCTTAGGCTGCTTTGCCTAAGACGCAGTAACGTTTGATGGGGGCGAAAAGAGATTCTAAGAAAGACAGCCGGGACGGCTGGCCTACTTGAGGAGCTTTTTGCGAAGGTCGGTCAACAGTCGGGCGGCGTTGCCGATTTCGGCTTTTTGACGCTCCGGCTCTTGAGGAATCTCGCGCTCGATCGTCAGCGGACCTCGGTAGCCAATGTCGCGGAGCGCCGTCAGGTAAGCTTCGAAATTCACCTGTCCCTCGCCCAAGGCTACTTCGCGACCCCAAGTCACTCCCGGCTGGTCGCTCCAGGTCGCGTCCTTGCAATGCACCGAGCGCACGTACTTGCCGACTTTCTTCAGAGCTTCGATCGGTTCGCCGGTGCCGTAGAGAATCATGTTGGCCGGGTCGAAGTTGATGAACAAGTTCGGCCGCTGGACGCTGTTGAGGAACTGCAGCAATCCATCGGCGGTCTCCTGTCCGGTCTCCAGATGAACCGCCTGGTCGTTTTGCGAAGCATGATCACACAACTGCCGCGTGACGTCGATCACCTCTTGATAACTGGCCGAGTTGACGTCGTGCGGCACAAAACCCAGGTGTAGGGCAATCACTTCGCAGCCTAGCAACCGCGCGAAATCGCTGATCTCGCGCATCTCTTGCAGCCGGGCGGCCCGCGTTTCGGCCGGGACCAGTCCGACCGTCTTTTCCACCGTCGGGATGTCGGCGTAGCTCTCGCCGTCAAAGCCCCCGAAGACCGCCGTCAACTGAATATTCAGCGCTTCCAAGCGATGCGTGAACGCCTCGGCTTGCTCGGGCGTACGGGTCGATCGATGCGGCGCGTGCAACTGGATCGTCGGGATGCCTAACTCCGAGGCCACCTCCAGCTTCACACCCAACCCAGCATCGATACTCGCAAAAACCCCGATATCCCAATCGCTCATATTAGCTACCTTACTGCCTGGTCAGTCGTCATTCCTATCTCAAACCGTCGGCTTCTGCTTCATGCTGGGCGACGCGAAAAGCGTAAACCACGAAAGGCTAAGCGTCAATGAATGCTAGCCATTTCACGTCGCCAAATGGGCTGGAACCGGAAGCTTTCAACGCTTGGGTGCCTTCGCGCGGTTGGCCGTCCGGCCTGCTCGCGTTCACTTGGATCGATCGCCGGTATCCTTGACGATTCTCAGGTCTGCGAGATAGATAGCGGTCAGCGGTTTGCCGTCGGCGGTTTGTTCATGGCTCGAGTAATAGGAAACGAGCACCCGGTCCGGGCTCATCTGGACCAGTCCCGGATAAGAGTTGTCGCCGCCGCTGGGCAGCTCGGCGAACTCGGTCAGCTGGCCATCGACCAGCCAGCAGAGCGACGTCTTGGGACCGCGATCGCTGGTCATATTGCGACCGCCAACGACCAAGCGGCCGTCCCACTTTGTCAGGAGCGGGCCGCCGACGTATCGATCCAGATCGCGGCGCTGCATGTCGGCGTAGGGAGGGCGGGCGGAGAGAAGCTCGGCGTGCTCGCGTCCGCGACGGCCCACGCCCAAAAGAGTGCCGTCGGGTTCGAACAGGAAAGCGGTCTCATCGCCGGAGGTTTCCTGGAAGATGGCCGCCTTGCGCCAGATCAGCCCGTCATCGCTTTCGAGCATCAGCGACTGGACTTCCTTGCCTTCCCCCTTGGGGCCTGCTGCAAAGTCGGTCTTGCGTCGTCCGCACAGATAGGCTTTGTCACCAAAGGTGGCCGCGCGCCACACGTAATGTCCGAACGTGCCCTCGAGCATGATCGGGCTGTGCCACTGGGCTCCGTCGCTCGACCAGGCGGCGTAGCCCAAATGTTGGTTCAAGTCTCGTTGGCTGCTCGGCGGCGAAGTCGGTCCGCTATACCAGGTGCCCGTGAATACGAACAGTTTGTCGTGAAAGACCAGGAAATGAGGGTCGCGCGTGTCACGGTCCTTGACGTGAAAGCGATGGACCTCGCGCCACTGTTGCCCGTCGGAACTGGTCAAAATGAGGATCGAAGAGGTGGGATGAACCATATGACCATCGGGACACGTACGGAAAGTTAAGTAGAGTTGGTCCCGAAAGCGAACCAGGTCGGTGAACGCGTTGTGTTCGCCGTTGGAAAAAATTCTGCGCACCGACTCGATGTGCACCTTGGGCAGTTCCGTAGGCTCGGCCGCTGCCAGCGG
>JBQCJB010000954.1:0-5204 GCA_051953155.1 Aureliella sp.
AGCGACTTCGAATTGTCGACCTCGCCGAATTACTCGACGACTCGCTTGCGGGCGCGGAACGTTCGCGGCCGCGCCTTTGGTGGCAGGCTGGACGGCGAACTCGATGCGCATGTCGGCACACGGAAAACGTTCAGCTCGCGGGTCCGCATCGAGCGCGGCGAAGTTGAACAGTTGAGCCAGTGGGCTGGTACGTCATCTGTGGTCGGTCGCGGCAAATTTGACGCGGCGATGGCCATCGGAGCCGCCCGGTTCGAGTCGACTCGCGACCTGCAGGGACGGCTTGATTTCAGTTTCGAAGATACCGACGCCCGCACGCTGCCGGTCGCGGATCAACTAGCTCGCTTTGTACCGCTGTTCGGACTGCCTTCGACCGAGTTCGAGCGCGGCAGAATGGTAGGCTTCATCAGCCGCGGCGACCTGCGCATGCGCAGCCTGGCGCTGTGGGGACCGCAGCTCTCGGTGCTCGGCAGCGGCAACATCGGTTTGGGCAGCGGTCGCCTGGATCTGCAACTGGTCGTTCGCGTCGGCGGTGGCCTCAGTCAACAAATCGCTTCTAGCTACCTGTCCCAGTTGGCCGCGACGTCGATCCCACCGGTCGAATTGCTGCTGCAAATCAACCGTCTGGTCGCCAATCGGGCGATCTTCCTGCGCGTGGCCGGGACGGCATCCAAGCCGGTTATCCAACCGCAGACCGGCCGCATCATCGAGCAAGCCCTCCTGCGGACCTTGCTCGAGCAAGCGGCACCAATCGCCTCGGTGGCGATCGGTGCTCCGGTGGGCACGGCGGCCGGAGCGTCTCAGTAAGTGCCGCGGCCTCGGCAAGCTAGTTAAAAAAGTCCGGTCGGACAAAGCTGGGCAGCTGGTCGGACTTTCTCTTCGTTCGCGACGCGATTTCAAAAAACTGCCCAAAGTGGCGAGTGGAGTCGTCGCGCCCGCGTTCGATAGTTAGCGATGCCAAAGGTCTGGTCGCGCTTGGAGTCGCGCGGCCGCAGGGAAGCTCTTTTCAACGGCTTGGTTGGAAGGCTTTTGGCTTCAGGAGCCCAGGCTGCCAGGCCGAGCGACGCTGGGGTTCCGGAACTACACGCAACTGTCCGCACGGGGTCGCAAAAACATGTCCATCGCCAACTTCAGGCTTAAAACCTGGCTATGTCTGTCGGTTGCCTTACTCATCAGTGGTTGCAGCAGCTCGACCGGTTTGACCCTGTGGCCGAATCAATTTCCGCTGCTGCCACAAGCCAAGCAGTTTGCTTCGGTCGCGCCGCTGCCGACTGGCCTGCCGATCGAGGACTGCAAAACGGTTCTGCCAGCCTACTTTGTCGAACCGGGTGACGACCTGTTAATCGAACCGGTCGACTTTGCCGCCGACCTGCGGCTGCCGGCGGACCAGCGGGTCATGGTGGATGGCACGATCGACCTCGGCGAATATGGACGATTGATCGTAGCCGGCATGACAGTCGAGCAGATCGAAACGGCCATCGAAGAACGCATCGAAAGCATCGCAACCACGCGACACGCAGTGAATGTCCGCTTGCTCGAGGCCAACGCTGCTCAGGTCTACGTTCTAGGTGAAGTCGGTTCTCCGGCGGCCTATCCGCTGGTTGGCCGCGAAACGGTGCTGGACGCGATTCTCGAAGCTGGCGGTCTCACCAGCCGCGCTTCCCCATGCGACATCGTGCTGGTTCGTCCGACCGGTCCGTGCGACTGCCGCGTCGTCCTGCCGGTTTGCTACCGCCAGATTACGCAGATGGGCGATACGACGACCAACTATCAACTGCAACCCGGCGACCGGATCTACGTCGGCGGCCGGACGTTCTGCCAGGAGTTGCAGTTCTGGAAAGCCAATCAGACCTGCGAACGCTGCTGTAACAGTCGCTGCGTCGAACGCGATCCGCGCCGGGCGAACTATCTCAACCCGTTCTGCTACTTACCGGCATCCCCTTCGCTGCCGTGGCTCAATCGCAAGTCTAGCGAAGCTGTTCCGCCGGGCGAAGAAGTCGATGGCACCGCTCCCTCGGTCTCGATCGAAGGACAAGGCGAGCCTCAAGCCAGTATCGGGACCAGCAGTACGCGCAACCAGCAAGTTCTCAGAGACCTCGACGCGACTGAGTAGCTGCCATTCTCGACGCTCAAACCACCGCCAACGTCCAAGACGCGAAGCACTTGTCAAAAAGGGCTTCGCGTCTTGGCGTTTGCGGACTTAGCGGCAGCTCTGGGGCAGGGCATGGAAACCGGAAGCGAGCAACCGACTGCAGGTGCTTGCAAAGACTGCGTCCGTCTGTCTATTCTAGTGACCAGTTACTCATGTAGTGACCAGTTACTTAGCACCAGCCTTTCGCCTGCCCTTTGCCCGCCTCGGAGTTCTGTGCCCATGTTTCACGCATCGCTACGGCCGTTCCATTTTCTGTTGATGACTCTTGCGTCAAGCGGAGGTTTGTTGACGTCGATGGTCGCCGCCGGTGCCGCGGACGAGATTCAACCGCCGGCCGGATTTACGTCGCTATTCAACGGCAAAGACTTCGATGGCTGGCATGGCCGGCCGACGCTCGACACACGTAAGTGGGAGTCGACGCCCGAGGAAAAGAAGACTCAGTGGAATAACGAGATCAAAGAGCACTGGAAGGTCGACGGCGACACGATCGTCAACGACGGCAAGGGTGCTTACCTCACAACCAATGAAGAATTCGGCGACATTGAATTGCTGGTCGAATACAAGACGGTGCCCAAGGCCGACAGCGGAATTTATTTGCGCGGCACGCCGCAGGTTCAAATCTGGGACAGCACCAACGAGAAGGAATTCAAAAACGGCTCGGACAAGGGGAGCGGCGGCTTGTGGAACAACAGCCCTGGAGCTCCCGGCAAGGATCCGCTCGTGTTGGCCGACAAGCCGTTTGGCGAGTGGAACAAGTTCCGTATCATCCAAGTCGGCGCCCGCACCAGCGTATGGCTGAACGACAAACTGGTCGTCGACAAGGCGATCATGGAAAACTATTTCGATCGCAAGCTGCCGCTGTTTGCCAAGGGCGTCATCCAACTCCAAACCCACGGCAACGAGATCCAGTGGCGGAACATCTTCGTGCGCAAGATCGAAGCTGAAGAAGCCAACAAATTCCTGGCCGAAGGCGCCGGCGACGGTTTCAAGCAATTGTTCGACGGCAAGTCGCTCGACGGTTGGGCCGGCGAAGTCGATAACTACCAAGTCGTCGACGGCGCGATCCAGTGCAAGACCGGTCGCGGTGGCGTGCTGCATACCGAAGACCAGTACCAGGACTTTGTCGTCCGGCTCGAGTTCAAATTGCCGCCCGGAGGAAATAACGGCCTGGCCATTCGTTATCCGGGCAAGGGAGATACCGCCTACACGGGCATGTGCGAACTGCAAGTGCTCGACACCGAGCATCCGAAGTATGCCAAGCTCGATCCGCGGCAGGCTCATGGTTCGGCTTACGGCATGGCTGCGGCCACCCGCGGTTACCTGCGTCCGGCCGGCCAGTGGAACTATCAGGTCGTCACGGTGAAGGGTTCAACGATCCGCGTCGAGCTCAACGGATCGCCGATCCTCGACACCGACCTGTCGAAGGTCACGGACTACATGGATGGCAAGGCACATCCGGGTAAGGACCGCACCGAGGGGTACTTCGGTTTTGCGGGGCACAACGACCCGGTCCAGTTCCGCAACGTGTCGATCAAGCGGCTGTAACAGCGCGCTAGAGCCAGCGATTCCAAGCCCGCCTTAGGCTGCTATGCCGAGGCGGTGCCTTGGGGCATGAACGGCGACGGCACTCTTGACGCGATGCCGCGATCAACCGCCGTCGCCGGCCAAGCGGACAATGAATTCTTCGATAGCGAACAGGCCCCGCTGTTCATTCGAGTGGGAGCCTTTCAGCTTCAGGTCCAGTTCCAGCAGCCAGTCCAGCAGGGCTCTCCCGCGGACCCGCCCGATGCGGCGCAGTTGCTGTTCGGCTTGAGCCAGCTCCGGATTGCGAAAGCCGGCTTTGGATAACGCATCGCGCAGGGCCAGTTTGCGATGGCCGCGTTCGGCCTGGGCGATCAAGTGCGTGGCAACGCCAAATCGCCGAAGGCTCCAGGACATCTGCGGCGCGATGGCCATCGGCGACTGGCCACCGTGAACGACCTTGTGCAATTCCTCGAGCGCCGCTGCGGTGCGTCCGTCGGCGGCTGCGGCAATGATGTCCCAAACCGTCTGCGTACGCCAACTTCCGATGGCTTGCTTGAGCGCTTCGTTGCTGATCTTGCCGTTGGCTTCCATGCTGAGCGCTGCTTTGGCCAGTTCTTGATCGAGCAAGCCAAAGTCGTGGCCGACTTGATCGAGGATCGTAGCCGCTTGGGCGCGGGTCAGTTGCAAGCCGTGCGCTTGCTTGCCCCACTTCTGTATCCAAGACTCTGCCGCCTTGGCGTCGATCGGATTGCCCCAAGCGCTGGATTTGGGTATCGAACAGTCGACTGGCCAGCCGTGTTCGGCGACGGCTTTATACAGCCGGGTGTTGGAGGCTAGCGTACTAGTTTCCAGAATCAACAGGGACGATTCGATTGGCGCAGCGCACCACTTTTCCAACTGGGGGCGCGCCTGTTTCACCAGATTGTCGGCCTGTTTGACGTGAGCGATACGGCGCTGGCCCGGATCGAACAGCGAAACCGTGGCCAGCTCGTCATGCACGTCGCGCCACAGAAGGTCCTCGCCATCGAAGGACTTGACGTCGTCGGGCTCGAACGCCGCCAACTGCAGGAGGCGATGGACGGTCTGCCGCCGAAGGAAGGCGCTGTCACCGAACGCGACCACGACCGGCGGCAGCTCGCGCGGCAGTTGTTCGGCGAACAGGATCTCAAAGCAATGGGTCACTGGGCTCATGATGCTGAAAAACTTACCACGCGACGACTGGAGTCGCTACTGGATTCGAATCCATGCATCTGTAAGGAGCGGCCGGCGCGACCGCGTTCCGAGCGGTAGTCAGCGGCCGGGCCTGGGCATAGACTCAGGATCGGGCCACGGGGCCGCGGCTACTGTGCCCCCTATTGTCCTGCCTCGCGTCGTCCGTTCAGTTTTAGCCAGGTTCACTAAGATGTCTGATACCATCTGCGAAGAAAAAGTTCTCGAGCAACTGAAACAAGTCATCGATCCGGAGCTGTTCGTCAATATTGTCGACCTGGGACTGGTCTACACAGTCAATCTCCAGCCCAATGCGGAAGAC
>JBQCJB010000955.1:0-5041 GCA_051953155.1 Aureliella sp.
AGATGCAGCGGCAATTGGCAGAATTTAAGGCAGCAAAACAAAAGCGAGAGGCGTCGGGAACGAAAGACAGACCGTGACAGTTTCGTTTGCGATCCATGGAATCTGCGCGGCATGTGGTTGCCTGGTGTGAAAACCGAACTCGCCGAAAACGCCCCAGCGGTCAATGTTGCAGCGGCAAACGCTGTAGCCGCAAATGCCGCAGCTGCATACGTTGCAGCCGAACCGGCCAAGCCTTGGCTGGGTAACTCCGATGCGATTGCGGCGGTGTGGCTGGTCGGCAGTCTGCTGTGCTTGACTCTGGCCGCCTCGATGGCTGTCGGGGAGAGCCGGCGCGTGTACCTACTGGGCTGGTCGAGCCCGCTGCCGGAGACCTGCCTAACGTACAGCCGCTTTGGCGTCGATTGCCCGGGTTGCGGGCTGACGCGAACGTTCGTGCATATGGCTCACGGCCAATTTGCAGAGGCCTGGCGGCTCAGCCCGGTAGGCTGTTTCATGTTCGCTTTCGCCTGTCTTCAAATTCCGCCGGCGGTTGCCCAATTGCTCTTTCGCGCCCGCAGCCGCTGGGTCGAAGACTGGGGCCGGTGGAATGATTGGGGGACGGCGGGACTGATGGCAGCGCTCGTCATGCAGTGGCTCGTTCGGATCGGTGAAAGGATGTTGACGTGAGTGAACGGCTCGTCGAATTGGTGTTGCCCGCCGGGCATACGCTTGCAGTCCGCGTGGTGGGCAGTGGCCGGCCCGTCATGCTCGTGCATGGTTTTCCGCTCGACTCGGGCATTTGGCGCAAGCAGTTCGAACCGCTCGTCGAGCGCGGATTTGCGGTGTTCGCGCCGGACTTGCGCGGCTTTGGCAGCTCGTCGCCGATCGACCGCCCGTGCTCTCTGGGGGACTTGGCAGAAGATCTGTTTCACGTTCGCAATACTCTGGTCGAAGACCGGCCGATGTCGCTGGTCGGCCTGTCGATGGGAGGCTACGTGGCGTTTGAGTATTGGAAACGCCACGGCGAAACGCTCGAGCGTTTGGTGCTGGCGGATACGAAACCGAGCATCGATACGGACGACGCCCGCCGAGGGCGACTGGCAATGGCCGAAGCCGCCCTGCAGACGACGACCTGGGAAGCCGTGGCGCCGATGCTGCCGCGGCTGCTCAGTTCTCGCACGCTGGAGCGTGACCAGGAAACGACGCAGTGGCTCAAAGCGATGATGTCGCGCGTGCCGGCCAAGACGATCGCCACCATGCAACAAGCGATGGCCCAGCGGCATGACTTTACCGGCGAACTGTCGTCGATACGCGTGCCGACGCTGGTCGTCGCCGGAGAGCACGATGCGATTTCGCCGCCCGAAGAGAACCGGCAGTGGGCGGCGCAAATCCGCGGGGCCGTTTTAGAGATCGTCCCCGATGCCGGTCATCTGCCGCAGGTCGAAAACAGCGAGGGATTCAACCGAGCGTTGCTCGACTTCTTAGCCAGCTGAGAGCAGCGGTTTGGCCAGTTGGCTCGAAACCTTTTACAAGCCAAGTTCCAACCGCGCGAGCAACCAGCTACGAGAGGGAAACGTACCTGGGGGGACGGAAAAGAAAGAGTGGATGGCTGCGCAAGAGAGGCCCTCGCACAAGAGTACCCCGCTTATGGCTGCTACACTTAAGTCCTGACCAGGTTCACGGCTCCCCCTCGCGAGAGCCCCTCCTGAGCAGCGCATCCAAATTGACGTCACCGGCAGTCAATCGCCGTCGAAGCATGGTTCGAACGGCCGCTGGCTGCAGCAAGTCGTGTGATTATACCAAGTCGTCTGCCGGCTGGGTGGACAGCGGCCGCATTTATTCGCCAGGCAGCGGATCGAAACGGCGCTGGACTCGCGGTACCGGACTAGCGGCGCGAACCGCCTCCGCTTCCGCCGCCACCACCACCACCACCACCACCACCACCACTGCCGCGTGGGCGGCCGCGTGGCGGGCCACCGCGTTGGTCGCCGCGGCGGCGGTTTTCCATATTCGAGCTGATGATCGCTTCGAGCGAGTCCGCCCAGGTTGGAATCTTGGGGTGCCGGTTCGGGCCTTCGTCCCCTTCCAGCTCGAGAGCCAGGCTGCTGTCGACTTGATCGTCGATGTCATCGGCCGCGACGGCTGCGACTTCTCGGCGGGGTGCTTCGCTGGCAGCAGATCGGTTGCCACGACCGCGGCCTTCGCGGCGAGGACGTTCGCCGCCACTGGTCGGCTCGGGGCCGGCTTCCCGCGGCACTCGCCCTTGGCCGGTCTCGCGGAGGATGGCTTCGCGGCTGACCGGTTCGCGCGACTCACGGGCTTCGCGGGCTTCACGTGATTCGCGGGGCTCACGGGGTTCGCGCGGTTCTCGGGTCGGCCGAGGTTCGCGGACTTCGCGTTCCTCGCGGACTTCGCCGGCTACTGTTTCTTCAGCACGGTCGCGACCGCGTCCGCGCCGGCGTCTTCGGCCGGAACGGCGAACCGGTTGCGCATCCTCGTCGAGTTCTTCGGCAGGCAACTTTTCGGTTGTCAGAGCCTGCTCTTCGAAGCTCGCCGGCTCGTCCCAGCTATCGCCCGAGGCGACGGGCTTGAGCAATTCCGGTGCTTCCCAGTCCTCGCCAAAGGACTCTTCGGCAGCTTTCGGTCCGGCCGCTTCTTCGCGCGTGGTTTCGCGGTCGCGGCGTCCCCCGCGGCGCCGGCGGCGTCGACGCCGCTGAGGCGCTTCGGCGTCCTCTTCTGAGAGCACTTCACCCTCAGGGCCAACTTCCCCGAGCGGTTCTTCGAACGAATCGCTACGTCGCGACTGGCTGACGGTGGCTTCTTCGTTCTCGTCATCCCAAGCGGACACGTCGTCAACCATGCGGCGCGGGGTCGGCTTTTCCCAAGGGATTTCCTGAGACTCTTCGCCGAACAACGTTTCGAGGGCCGACGGTTTGGCAGGTTTGGTTTCCGGGGCTCGCGACCCGAACAGCTTTTCGCCGCTGCGTTCCGCCGATCGGGCTTCGGTCGGCCGCGTTTCTGGCGAGCGGCCTTCAGCGCCGCGAGCTGGTGTTTCGTGGCGTCGTTCGTGCCTGCCTTCGCTGCGCGACTGTCCGCGGCGTCCTTCGGCGGCACCGCGACCGGCCGGGCGGCTCAGCGCGTCGGTCTCGGCTGGAGCGGCGCTGGAGATTTCGGGCACTTTCGTTTCCGTCTCTGCCGAAGACGAGATGCCGAAGAAGCTGGTCAATGTGTCCCAGGAGGACTTGCGCTTGCTCTTTTCGGGTTTGTGCGCGGCGTCGGCTGCTGGGGCGGCCGGCGCTTCGGCGACCGGGGGCTCATGGCTGCGGTGACTCTCCGGTTCGATCTCCACATGTCTTTCCCGAGGAGCCGCCGGCGGCGCGGGCGAGCGGGTGGGGGCTTCCTGCGCGGGCTCGGACGAGGGAGCGTCCACGCCCGGGGCGCCAAGTTTGTTTGCTAACGATTTCCAATGGTCGCCCATCCGCGAGAATCCTCTACGCTTCTTTGATAAGACCTGTCTAGGGGTTGCAACTGATTGAGTATAGCGGCATGCGGAATCAAATAAAATGCCCAGATTTCCGCAGTCGGGCTACGATAGGCTGGGCGGTTTGGCGGGACTGTGCTTACCGACGGGGCTATGCTGCAGTGGGCTTGCCGGTTGTTCCGATCATTAGCAGCGAAGGCTACCCGAATCATTGGCAGGAGCGGTTCGCGCCCCGCAGCGCGAGCCGCTCCTGATCTGACCCGACTCGAGCATTCGGACAGCGAATCGCACGAGAGAGATTGCGTAAAGGATGACGCAGATGAAGCGCGCAGTGATGTTCATGACTTTGATCAGTTCCCTGTTGGTCAGCACTGGCTGTCTGCACCATCACCACAACCGGTGCAACAACTGCAATGGTCCGATCGGTTGCCGGCCTTGCCGCATCGGTTGGCAGCGGGGAGGGACCGACTACCAGACGTCGCTTTCCTACAGCGAGTTCCGTCATGGCGGCGGAGCCGGAGCGGCTGGACCAGCGACCGCTCAAGTCGCTTACCCGTATTACACGACGCGCGGCCCGCGCGACTTCCTGCTGAACAACCCGCCGACCATCGGCCGGTAGATTGGCCCGTAGGTTGATCGGTAGGTTGGGCGAAGTTGACTGCCGCTACTGGGCTGCGACCGGAACGAATTGCACGGCATCGATGACGACGTAGCCGTCGGTGCCGGCGTTGGTGATCTCGATCACGGCCGCGCCGGCGAAGGTGAACTCGCCGAGCAATGCGCCGGCCTGCCCGCCGGGAGAGCTGGTGCGCTGGTCGATCCGCAGCTGCGTTTCGCCCATGGCGTGTCGAATTCGCACCGGCGTATTGGACGCGCGGTTGGCGTTGGGTGGAAACACGGCCCGCACCGCGTATTTGCCCGGCTCGAGTTGTGCGGTGAAACTTGCGCTTGCCGAACCTTTATGAGCGTTGTCGTCATGCAAATAACCGGAGCCGAAAAACGGCCGGTTGGCGCTCGAGGGTTTCCACTGTCCGGATAGTTTGGCCTGCGCGTCATCGACCACCGTGCCGCTGAGTTTCAAGTCGCTGCTGGCGGCATCGAGCTCGAGGATTTGCTGTTCCGCGACCAGCTGTTTCCGCAAACGCTCGTAGGGCAGTGCCTGCACCGACAGCTGGTCGTCGATCGCCAGGCACGCAGCCGCGGCAGCCGAGTGCCCCAAGATCATGAAGACGGGTTCCATCCGAATCGAGCCAAAGGCGATATGCGTCGACGAAACGCAGATTGGCACCAGTAGATTCTCGCAACTGCCCTCCGGTGGCGTCAGCGCGCCGTAGGCAATCTCGTACGGCCGTGGCGTGCCCACACCGATGTCGCCTTCGTTTTGCACCCGGCCCTCGGGCGTGACGTAACGCTGTACATTGTGCGAGTCGAGCGTGTAGGAGCCCATGCCAACCGACTCGGGCGTGGGCCGGCGATCGAGACAGTCGTGCTCGGTCATGACGTACTTGCCCACCATCCGCCGCGCTTCGCGGACATAGATCTGATGCGGCCAACCTCCGTTGTCGGTGAATTCGTCTTTGG
>JBQCJB010000956.1:0-5968 GCA_051953155.1 Aureliella sp.
CGCACTGGATGACAGTGACCTGGCCCGGCTGCGCGGGGCGGCGTCGCTGGAGACACTCTGGCTGAGCGGAACGCGAATCACGGCCAGCAGTGCCGCGGTCATCGAATCGCTGCCGCGGCTGAGCTTCGTGGCGCTCGACCACACGCAAATCCCTGCCGACGAAGCCCGGCGTTTGAGCGAGCGCATCCAAGCCCGCTCGCGTAAAAACGGCCAGCAGTGATCTGTCGCAGCCCGCGCGTTTTGTCGAAGCGAACTCAAACGAGCAAGTGGCCCATCAGCCGCGCAGCAGCCCGGGATGGATGTCGATGTCTAGCGGCGTGAAGTCGCCACGATCGATCTTTTCCCACGCGATCGCACCCATGACTGCGTTGTCCGTGCACAGCTCCAAATCGGCGAGCATCAGTTCGACGCCCAGACGCTCAGTCATGCTGGTCAGTTCGCTGCGCAGGAGCTGGTTGGCGCACACGCCGCCGCCCACGCACAAGCGCGTGAGTCCGGTTTGCTCGAGGGCAAGTTTGGCTTTGCCTACCAGGCAATCGATCGCGGCTCGCTCGAAACTGGCGGCGGCGTCGGCGCGGGTCGCCTGGTCGAGTTGAACGAGCGACCAATCGGCTTTGCCGGTGCCGTGCAATTGGTACCTGACGGCGGTCTTCAAACCTGAAAAACTCATGTTCAACGTCGCGCGGTCACTGAGCATGGGCCTTGGGAAAGCGAACCGCGCCGGATTGCCTTCTTTGGCCAGGCGGCTCAATTGCGGTCCTCCGGGATAGGGCAGGCCGAGCATGACCGCCACCTTATCAAAGGCTTCCCCGACCGCGTCGTCGATCGTCCCGCCCAAGTACTGCCAACGGTCGGCCGACAGGCAGCGGTAGAGGTTCGTGTGTCCGCCGCTGACGACAAAGCCGACACAGGGAAAGATCGATTCGCTGCGCTGGAACTGGCAGGCGTAGATGTGGGCCTGGACATGATTGATGGCGACCAGCGGAATGCGCCAGGCCACGCATAGCGCCTTGGCCGCGGCCAGGCCGACGAGCAACGAGCCCGGCAGGCCCGGTTCGGTCGCGACCACGACGGCGGCCAACTCGATGCGCGGATCGATGCCGGCTTCCTCCAGCGTTTGGCCGATGATCGGCACGATGTGCTCCAAATGCGCCCGCGCGGCCAGCTCGGGCACGACCCCGTCGAAGCGTTCATGCACCAGGTGCTGACTGGCAACCCGAGATGCCAGGACGCGCCGGTCGCGAGTGATCACGGCGGCCGCAGTCTCGTCGCAGGTCGTCTCGATCGCCAGCAGATTCATCGGGCCTCAGTATTCTTGACGGTGACGCGTCGGTCCACCACCTGGACGCGGCCGGCAGCGATCGCGGCGATGGTCTCCGGATAAAGATGGCATTCGAGCTGGAAGACGCGGGCTTGCAGTTGTTCAGCGGTGTCATCGGGCAAGACTTCGCAGGCCCTCTGGGCGATGATCGGGCCGTGATCGAACTGATTGTCGACGAAGTGCACCGTGCAACCGGAAAGCTTGGCGCCGTAGTCGAGCACCGCCTGGTGGACGCGCAGTCCGTAATAACCCTGTCCGCAAAACGCCGGTATCAATGAGGGATGAATATTGATGACGCGGTTACAAAAGTCGTCCGGGATGAGCAAGTGTTCCAGGTAGCCGCCCATGACGACCAGTTCGACGCCGCGCTGGCGAAAGAGATCAAACACCGTCTGGCTATGCAGCTCGGGGGAGGCGAAGCGCCGACGCGGAACGACTTCGGCTTCGATGTTCGCCGATCGGGCGAACTCCAGGCCGCCGGCCGACGCGCGGCTGCTGACGACGATCCGAAAATCGACGGGCAGCTTTCCCGCCTGGCTCAGCTCGATCAAGTTGCGGAGCGTCGTGCCGCCACCGGAAATGAGCACTGCGATCGGAAGATTGGCCATAGGGGAATTGCTTGACGTATGCGTGCCCGCGGGCGAGTGGAAAGCCGCTGTGAATGGAAAAACTCTAGACGCGCAGTTCGGTCGGTGGCAATGGGTCGCTATGGCGGGCGCGGATCGGTTCGACGACTTCGGCCAGGAATTCGTCGACCTGCTCCGGAGCGCGGCCCACATGCGCCGACGGGTCCAGCAGTCTTTCCAGCTCGATGCCGGCAAAATGAGGATCGGCAGCCAACCGCTCCATCAGGTCGTTACTCGAGCCTTCCAGCTTGACCCGTTTGCCGGCGGCGACGCTGTGCGCGCGGATCCGCTCGTGCATCTCTTGGCGATCGGCGCCTTTGGCCACAGCCGCCATCAGGATGCTCTCGGTCGCCATGAACGGCAACTCTTCGCGCAGGTGTTTGGCGATAGTCGATTCGTACACGTCCATGCCGCTGGCCACGTTCTGCATCAGCACCAGGCACGCATCCACCCCCAGAAAACTCTGCGGCAACACGAGGCGGCGATTGGCGCTGTCGTCAAGTGTCCGCTCGAGCCACTGAACGGCTGCGGTGGCGGCTGTCGAGGTTTGCAGGCTCATTACAAAGCGGGCCAAAGAGCAGATACGTTCGCTGCGCATCGGGTTGCGCTTGTAAGGCATTGCCGATGAACCGATTTGCTCGCTTTCAAACGGTTCGTCGACCTCTTTACGATGCGAGAGCAGACGGATGTCGGTGCCGATCTTGTGAAGGCTTTGACCAATACCCGAGACCGCGTCGACGACCTGGCTGTCGACCTTGCGGGGATACGTCTGGCCGGTAACGGCATAGCTGCCCGAAAATCCCAAACGCTCGGCGACCATCCGCTCCAACTGGCGCACCTTGGCGTGGTCGCCCTCGAACAGTTGCAGAAAACTGGCTTGCGTTCCCGTCGTGCCTTTGACGCTGCGGGCTCGCAGCGTTTCCAGGCGATGTTCGATTTCGGTCAGATCGAGCACCAGATCATAAGCCCACAGGCAGGCTCGTTTACCCACGGTCGTCGGTTGGGCAGCCTGCAAGTGCGTAAAGGCGAGGCATGGCAGGGAACGATACTTCCGCGCGAATTCGCCCAGCGCGACGATCGCCTGTCCCAGCCGCCGGGCGATCAGGTTCAGAGCATCGCGGATCAGGATCAGATCGGCGTTGTCGGTGACAAAGCAGCTGGTCGCTCCCCAGTGGATGATGGCCCGTGCACCCGGCGCCTGCTCGCCATAGGCATGGATGTGGGCCATCACGTCGTGCCGCAGCCGCTTTTCATGGGCCGCGGCGGCCTCGAGATTGGGCTGGTCGGCGAAGGCCTTCAGCTGGTCGATCTGCTGCTGGGTAATCGGCAGCCCCAGTTCGCGTTCGCACTCGGCCAGGACGATCCAGAGTTTGCGCCACAGCTTGGTGCGATTGTGCGTGCTCCAGAGCTCGGCCATTTCGCGGGAGGCGTAGCGCGTGATCAGTGGGTTCTCGTAGAACTGGCTGTCGGCCATGAGGACTCTCAAACTTCGGATTGTGGGCTGTCGGGATGCGCGACGCGCGGGCGGGCGGGTGGCCAGCACCTACGGTCGAGCGGTTAGAATTCGGATTGTCGCCCGCATTGAAAATGCCACAAGGGGCTCGCGTTTGGTAGCGACTTATGTGGGTCGTGCGCGGAGCGCGGCAGGGCGTGCTGGCTGCGTTGACAAATGTCCTGTTGGAGGGTAACTTCCCCCTCTTGGGTCTCCCCCCGGACTCTGACCACTGACTTTAGAACTGCGGTATGCAAGATTTCTCCACTCCGTCTGGGTCGAACAGCAATCATGACAAAGTGGTCTTGTGCCAGGAGCGGATCGGATACGAGTTTCGCGATTCAGAGCTGGCCATTTCGGCGCTGACCCACGCGTCGGGGGCGTCCAGTCGGCTGCAGTCGAACGAACGGCTGGAGTTTCTTGGGGACGCGATACTTGGTTTTACGATCTGCGAATGGCTGTACAACCAGCACCCGGAGTATTTGGAAGGGGAGCTGACCCAGGTCAAATCGGCCGTCGTCAGTCGCCGCTGCTGCGCGAAAGTCAGTCGCCGGCTGGGGCTGGAAGAGTGCCTGATTCTCGGCAAGGGAATGCAGTCGCTGACCGGCGTGCCCAAAAGCCTGTTATCCGATGTCTTTGAAGCGCTCGTCGCCGCGATCTACTTGGACGGCGGCCTGGAGCCGGCGCGGCAATTTGTCCTGCGCACGATGCAAGACGAACTGGCGCAAGCGGTCAAAGGGCATTCGATCGGTAACTACAAATCGGCCCTGCAGCATCTGGCGCAGCGCCAACACGGGATCGCGCCGAGCTACCAGCTGGTTAGCGAGAAAGGGCCCGACCATTCGAAGGCGTTTCAGATCGTGGCCGTGCTCGGCAAGACTCGCTACACGCCTGCGTGGGGACGCAACAAGAAAGATGCCGAGCAGCGTGCAGCCGGCAATGCGCTGGCGGAGTTGCAAGGGCTGGAACCGCCCTACCCCACGCTGGACCTCTGAAGATCAGGCTGACCGGCGCCGTCTGTGGCCAACCGCTGCACCTGAGTGCCGCGTCGGCCGACGAGAGCAGGCATAAATAACGCACCACCCCGCTCGACGCTTCGAGCGGCAGACCCTATCAGATCACGCCGCCGTGGACGCGGTAGGGAGTCATGTGGTCGGGCTGGTCGAGGAACCAGAAGCGTTCCCACTCTTGGATCAGCAGACGGAGGTTTTCCGACGTGTAGATCAATTGTTCGGCGCGGCGCTCAGGCAGGGCCGAGTAGATCGGGATGGCGCAGCCCGAGGCGGTCATGCAACCCAACAACAATGCTGCGAGAAACCAACGTCGCATCACAAAACCCTCCGTGAAATCCTGCAACTCGCCCGAGCGCTGGGAGTCGTCCTTGCCGCCGTTTCATTTCGGAAGCGGCCCAGCCTCGGGGTTAAAATTGGGTTGATTCTTCTTCGATCTCCGAACCGTCCGCAGCGTTCTCCGGAACGCCGTCGGGCTGGTTCTGACTGAGCCGTTCGGCCAATCCCTCGTCATCTGCTAGCTTGACTCGCGCTTCCATGCCTTTGCCGGGTTTGAACACGACCACGGATTTTGCTGGAACCGAGACTTGCCGGCCGGTGCGTGGATTGCGAGCTTGACGAGCCTTGCGCGTCTTGACCTGGAACACTCCGAAGTTTCTAAGTTCGACTCGTCCCTCTTCAAGCAGCGTCTCAACGATGCCCTCAAACGTCAGTTGCACGATCTCCTTGATCTGCAGTTGCGTCAGTCCCGTCTTGTCGGAAATCGCGCGTACGATCTCTTTCTTGGTCACTTCGCATGCTCCGATAAGTCCGCCTGCAATTGCCGTAAGTCATTTGCAAGCCTTGATTTAACATGACGAAGTGTAACGGGGTGAGCGCACAGCGTCAAGGCAGCCGACCACTCGCTTGGGCGGTTAAACGACGCTCGTTTTCCTCCTGAGCACTTCATCGGCAGCACATTCGGCAAGCTTGACAAATTCGGACCAATCGGAGCATTTTGACCCCGCCGCCTCGTCTGGACCCGCGGACCACCCGGCCTTTACAACCGGCCGATCCCCGCGACCGGGTGCGGCAAGTCCGGTTGTACTCACCAAAAAATCACGAAACCGCCCAAAAAACGAAATCTTCAGCTGGGGCGCCGTCACGCATGGGGAACTTATTTCCGCACGCTGCGTCAGAGCAACGTAATCGACCGACGAACAGCGGCTCTCAGATTGCGGTTGCAGGGAGCAACGGCTAGATTGAGCCAACGTCGGTGCTGGGATGAGGCGAGGCGGTTTGTCCGCCTCGGAGAAGTAACGTGAGTGGCAATAACAGCGAATCCAACTACGAATTGCTATCGGCGTATCTAGACGATGCGCTCGACGGCTCGGAGCGTCGACAGGCGGAGCATCTGCTCGCTACTGACGACCTCTCGGCTCGCTACCTGGAGCAGCTGCGGGCCAATCGCGATTGCTTGAGAAGTTTAGCATCACCCTCTCTCGGGTCAAGCGTTACTCAGCGCGTCCTGGCCCAAGCC
>JBQCJB010000957.1:0-3445 GCA_051953155.1 Aureliella sp.
AGCCCCACATCTAGCAATCCAGCGTCGGCAGCCGTCGCGACCGACGTCCGCGAGGGAAACTCGGAATTGGAGATCCGCAGCGTCACGCCCGACGGCGACCGCTTCGAGATTCCCTTGGGTGTCCTGAGCGACACGGCCATTGTCGAGATCCGACTGATCGACCAGTCCGGATTGTCGAGCGATCAAATTCCGCGCTACGTGTTGAGCGTGATCGAAGATGCGCAGCCCGAAGTCGAAACGAAACTGGTCGGCATTGGTACGGCCGTAACTCCCAAAGCCGTTTTGCCGATCGTCGGAACGGCTCGCGATGATCATGCACTGGCCCGCGTGTGGACGACCGTCATCCTGAACGAGAATCCGCCGCTGGAACTCGACACGCCGGTCGATGCCGATGGCCAGCTCGACTCTCGAATCGATTTGTTAGAGCTGTCGGAGAAACAGGGCTTCGAAGTCACCACCGACTCGACACTGGGTTTGGTTGTCTCGGCCGCTGACCAGTTTAATCTGGGCGGGATCAAACACGTCGGCAGCGGCCAGCCCTTCCAACTGGCCGTGGTCACGGAAGACAAATTGCTGGTGTTGCTCGATCGTCAGGAGCTGGAGCTGAGACAGCGACTGGAACTGATCATCAACGAATTGACCCAGCTGCGGGATCTGTTGCGAGAGGCGGGACGCACCGAACAAAGTCCCGCCGCGGCGAGCAAGGCAGCGTTTCGCGAACTGTCCGTCAACAAGGTGGCGGCGAGCTTGATCGCAGTACAGGCCCCCGGCCAGCCTGACGCGGCCGGAGCCTCCGACCAGGCCGCGGACGACAACGATGCGGATCAGGCGCGACGGCTGGCGCTGCTCCGTGCCCAGCAGAGTGTCTTGCAAGCCGACAAATCGCAACAAGAGTTGTTGGGCGTGGCGACTCGCGTCGAGGACATCCGCCTGCAATTGATCAACAATCGCATTGATAACATCGATCGCCAGACGCGGCTGCATGATCGCGTGTACTTGCCGCTCAAGGCGGTGCTCGACCGCGAAATGGAAGATTTGCGCGGCCGCTTGAATCAAATGCAGTCGGCCAGCTTGTCGCCGCAGGGCAACGCGCCGCAGGCCGCCGCAGCGGCCGATGCGGGCGACCGGGTTCTGGTCGCCTTGGATGCGATCATCGCCAACATGCTGGATCTCGAGTCCTACAACGAGATAATTGACTTGGTTCGAGGGTTGCTCGACGACGAAGAGCGATTGCTCGAGGAAACGCAGAAGAAACAAAAGCAAGACATTCTCGATCTGCTGAAGACTGGGAACTAGCGTTCATCACTGGGAACCCGAACGATGCAAAAAAGTACTCTGGTCGCGAGGGTAGCATGCCTGTTGGCCGTTGCTGGGCTGACCTGCTGCAGCAGTCCCGTCCTGTGGGCTCAGCAAAATTCAGAGGCTGCTCCGCCGGCTGCCGCTGAGCCGACTCCCGCGGGCGAGTCGAACGCGCAGCCCGGCGACGCTGGCCCGGCAGCGGACGCCGCCCTGGCCGGCCAGCAAGCCCAGGTGGCCCAGCGCTTCAAGCGGCTAGAAGAATTGCTGCTCAAGAGCGCCGAGATCGAAGCTGCCAGCAACCCGGGCCGTTCGGCGCTCCTTCAGCAAGCAGCTCAATTGGGCAAGCAGTCCCAGTTGTCGGAACTGCTGGCGCGAGCGGCCAAGAGTCTCGAAATCGAGCAGTACAGTCAGGCCGTCGAAGACCAAAAGGTCAGTCGCGATAGTCTGAAACGCTTGCTGGAATTGCTGCAGAGCGAGAATCGGCAAGACCGCGTGCGCGAGCAACGCGATCAGGTCCGGCGCTGGATCGAAGAAACCGATCGCCTCCGGCGGCTGCAAAGTTCGCTGCGCGGGCGTACCGAGGGTGGCCAGTCGACCGAGCGCGCGGCCAGCGACCAAGAAAAACTGGCTGAAAAAGCCGATGAAATCGCCAAGGAACTCGGCGGCGACGAGGCGGAAAAAGCGGCCGGCGATAAAGAGGGCGATTCAGACCATAGCAGCCCCGAAAGCGACGCGCGGGATTCATCCAAGGAATCAAAGGGCAGCCCCAAGGAAGGCGAAAAAACGCAGGAGCCCATCCCCGGCCAGGCGCCAGAAGGCGACTCGAAACCAGCCGAGCCCAAACAGGGTGAAGCGAAAGAGGGCGAGTCGAAAGAGGGACAGGCTAAACCGGGCGAATCCAAGGGCGGCAAATCGCAGGAAGGTAAATCTAAGGAGGACGAATCGCAGGAAGGTAAGTCCAAGGAGGGCGAATCGAAGGAAGGAGAGGCTAAACAGGGCGAATCCAAACAGGGCGAATCCAAACAGGGTGAATCCAAGCAGGGTGAATCCAAACAGGGAGAGTCGGAATCCGGCGAGCCCTCGCAGTCGGGCGGGGCAGGGGAGCAGTCGCAATCGGAGCAGCAGCAACAACCTAAGAGCCCAACCGAGCGAGCGGCCGAGCGCATCAAGCGGGCTCAGCAGCGGATGCAGGACGCCAAGAAACAGCTTGACGATGCCGAGCGCGAGGGAGCGGTCGAGAAGCAGCGGGAAGCCGAGCAAGAGCTGCAAGCGGCTATCGAACAATTAGAGGAAATCCTGCGGCAACTGCGCGAGGAAGAAATCGAGCGGTCGCTGGCCGCCTTGGAGGAACGCTTGCGAACGATGCTGCAAGCTCAAACCAACGTGCTCGAGGAGACTGAGCGACTGCGAGAAATCTCCGGCGGCGATGCTGACCGCCAGGTCGAGATTCGGGCCAGCAAGCTGTCGGTGGACGAACGCAAGATTCTCGCCGACGGCCAACGCGCCCTGTTGTTGTTGCGCGAGGAAGGCACCAGCGCGGCTTTTCCCGAAGCCATGGCGCAGCTGCTGGTCGACGTTCAATCGGTCGTCGATCGCTTGGCGAAAGCCGACACCGGCAAATTGACTGTCGCGATCGAACAAGAGATCGTCAGTTCGCTCGAGGAAATGATCGAAGCCCTGGTTGCGGTCCAGAAGGATCAGAAGAAACGGAAAGAGCAGCGGCAGAGCCCCGGTGGCCAGCCGGGCGGCCAGCCCGGCGAACAGCCGCTGGTCGACCAGTTGGCCGAGATGCGGCTGATCCGCACCTTGCAGCTCCGCGTCAACAAGCGGACGCAGAGCTTATCGGAGGCCTTGAAAGACCCGAACGATGTCGTCGGCCAGGCCGACGCCGAAGACATTTCCGGTCAGCTTCGCAGCCTCGCCGAACGGCAGGCCAGTATCAAACAAGTCACCCGCGACATCGTCGTCGGCAAAAACCAACAGTAACGCGGAGTCCCCCGTCGCGAAACGTGAACACTCTCGCCCCTCGCCCCGCTCTGTGAAGACAGTCTCCCCCTCGCCCCACTCTGTGAAGACAGTCCCCCCTCGCCCCGCTTCGGGGAAACAATGCTAGGGCATGCACGAAACATGAACAGTCTCCCCCTCG
>JBQCJB010000958.1:0-7866 GCA_051953155.1 Aureliella sp.
CGATCGGGATGCTGGAGAATTTTGAATTGTGGGACATCACGCTGGCCAATGTGGTGATGGTCATCCCGATCCTGATTCTGACCGTGATCGCGGGACGGAACCTGCCGGGTCTGATGGAGATCGCGTTGCTCCAGCATCTGCCGCTGACCGGCGCGGCCCGTTACGCGATCTCGACCCTCAGTCGCTACGCAATCTTCATTCTGGGAATCGTCGCCAGTTCGAGCGTCCTGGGACTGCGCTGGTCGAGCATCCAGTGGCTGGTGGCTGCGTTGGGCGTCGGTCTCGGTTTCGGTTTGCAGGAAATCTTTGCAAACTTTGTCTCGGGCATCATCCTGCTGTTCGAGCAACCGATTCGAGTGGGCGACGTCGTCACGCTCGACGGAGTCACGGGCAGCGTTTCGAAGATCCGCATGCGTGCTACGACGTTGGTGAACTGGGACCGGCAGGAATTGATCATTCCCAACAAAGATTTGATTACTGGCAAGCTGCTGAACTGGACGTTGTCCGACACGACCAACCGTGTACAGATCCGCGTGGGGTTGGTGCATGGCAGCGACACCGACGAAGCCTGCCGCATCTTGCGGAAAATCATCGACGCACATTCGAATATTATGAAGGATCCTGCGCCGACGGTCGTCTTCGACAACATCGGCGAGAGCAGCTTGAATATTACGATTCGAGCCTTTCTGGCCAATCTGGACGTACGGCTGGACACGCTGCACGAATTGCACACGCAGATCTACCGCGGCCTGACCGAAGCCGGGCTGGAATTCGCGCTGCCGCAGCGCGACCTGCACATCCGCAGTCTACCGGCGCAAATTGTTCAATCCCTGGCTGGGCGCGGTTCGCCTTGAGCTCTGCGTGATGCACTGTCTTTATAAGCACTTTGAGTGGAATTTTGCTCAAAGTGCTTTTTGATGGCTTCCGGCTCCGGATTGAGTTAGGATGTCCCACAATTCGCCCGGCTATGCACGTTGGCACAAGTAATTCGCGTTGAAGGCATGCGTGAAGCAACGCGCTTTTCGAACTGTCATTTTACTTGTGCCAACCAGTTTGACAGCCAAAGAATTGTTATGGACTCATCGCCATGATTCCGATCTCGACCGATGCGCCGATCTATCACCTGCCGATCGCTACCGTAAGCACGATCATCCTGAACGTCATTTGTTTTGTTGCGTTCTGTATGAACGTCGATTCGCAGGAAGTCGCCTTGGTGACTCCCGACGGTCGGGTCATCGCCACCGAAGAGCAATTTGCCGACGAGCTCAGCAAGTTCGAGACGGAGGAAGAAGCCGACGCGTTTATCGAATCTCTCACGGCGCAAACGTCCGGCTGGACTCAATCTCTATCGGTCGAGTTCGGCAAATTGCGGCCATGGCAGTGGGTTACCAACAATTTCATGCATGCCGGTTGGGGACACTTGATCGGCAATATGATTTTCTTGTGGGCCTTCGGTCTCATCGTCGAGGGGAAGGTTGGACCATTTCTATTTGCGTTGATCTATTTGGGAATCGGAGCAGCTTACGGATGCGTCCTGCAAATCTGTTCGTTGTTCATCCCTTGGGAAGGGATAGCTCTGGGCGCCTCGGCGGCGATTTTCGGGCTGCTCGCGCTGTGTATCGCTTGGGCACCGGCGAATGAATTCACCGTACTGCTGCGATTTTCGACGTTCGACATTTCCATCCTTATGTACGGCGGCTTTTTTCTGGCGAAAGAAGTGGGCTTCTGGGCGCTGGGCGGCTTCACGATGAGTTCTGAATTGTTGCACATTATCGGCTTCGCCGTGGCCCTGCCCGTGGGCTTGTGGATGGTGACATCGGGCCATGTCGATTGCGAAGGCTGGGATCTGTTCTCGTACTGGTCGGGCAATACCGGCAACCGGTCGACGGTAGGAAAATCGAAATCACAAGCTCGCCAGCGGGCGACGGCTCAGAAGCAAAAGGCCAAAGACGCCGAGCAGTTGGCCCGAGAGTCGGCCGCCCGCGTTGAGGCGGCTCGCCGCCTGCAGGATCAAGTCGGACAAGCCATCGACCAGGGGAATGTGGAACTGGCGATCAAGCTGCAGAACCGCCTTTCACTGTCCAATCCGGCGACGACTTGGAAACAGCCCGATCTGTATCGCATCGTCCAAGCCTTGCTCAAAGCCAAAGACTACCAGCAAGCCTTGCCGCTGCTGGAGACGCACATCGACTTGTTCGAACAGAGCCGCTTTGCGATGCAGGTCGCGATGATGAAAATCTGGCTGAGCCAACGCCAACCCAAAAAGACTTTGGAGTACTTGCGCGGTTTCAATCTCTCGTTCCTGAGCCCCGAACAAATCCCTCAAATCAAACAATTGGCAGCAGCCGCCAAGAAGCAAATCGCAGCCGGCGTCGACGACGCGGCCAGCGCGCTATAAGCCCGCATCGATTGCAAGTCTTTTTCTAGCTCGCAAAGCGGAGCCTGCTTCGCGCTGCAAGCTAGTCGAGGCGTGCTTGGTAACGCTCGCCCCTCACCCCCCGACCCCCTCTCCCCGAAGCGGGGCGAGGGGGAGACCGCCCGCGTTGGGGCTCTCCCGGGAAGCTGTCTATAGCGGGGCGAGGGGGAGACTGTGCTAGAGGGTGAGCTCTGCAAAGAGGTCCGAAGCGGGGCGAGGGGGAGACTGCGCTTGTGGGTGAGACGCTCGAGGCTGCGTCGATGCGCTGGACTGTGGCAGGAGAACGCTAGAATGAAGCGAGTCGTTCTCGAGCCGAGTTAAGTGGACGCGCGGGCTGCGGGTGAGGCAGAACTATGTTGCGACGAACTTTAGCTATCTTGTTCGCCACGTCGTTCTCGCCAATCGTCTGGGCTGCCGCGGGCGAGGCCGCGCTAGCGAACGAACCGGAGGCTCACAGGCCGGCAGCCGCCTGCGACACTTCCGAGCCTATCGACTTGGAGAAGGTCGATCTGTGGCTAGAGAGCCTCTCGCCGGCGGCTCGCCGCGGCTACCGCCATCTGACCGAGTCCGCGTATTTGCCAGCCGACCTGGACGACGAAGTCTTCGAGGCATTGATCGCGCACGCTGGACATGCGCCCCCTACCCTGCCCGCGAAAAGCGCGGCTCGGAGTGGACTGTCCGCAAAGCGCGCTGCGGCGTTTCTCAAGTATGGCCTGACCGAGCGGCCCGGCGAACCTGCCGGCTTGCCGCTGCAATACGTCGTCGAACCATCGGCCGACGGCAGCCCGCGATGGGTCATGAATTGCTTTGCGTGCCACGGCGGTTCGGTCTATGGGCGAACGCTGCCCGGCGCGCCAAACAATCTCTACCAACTGCAATCGCTGACCGAAGACGTGCGGCGCGCGAAATTACAACAGTCCAAGCGGCTAACGCATATGGACCTCGGCTCGATGGCGATCCCGCTGGGCACGAGCGTGGGCACGACCAACGCAGTCATGTTCGGCGTGGCCCTGATGAACTATCGCGATGCCGAGCTGAACGTGCAACCGGCGCACGCGCCGCCGCGTATGGTCCACCATGATATGGACCCGCCGGCCTGGTGGCTCTTTCACCGCACACGTCGCTTGTACGTCGACGGCTTTGCGGAAAAAGGGGTTCGCGGACTGATGCAGTTTATGCTCGTCCGCGAGAATGGTCCCGAACAGTTCCGAGCTTGGGAGTCGGATTTCGAAGACGTTTACGCCTTCATCGAAAGCCTCCGGCCTCCGAAGTATCCGCATGCAATCGACGGTCCACTGGCCGAACGAGGTCGTCTGGCGTTCAATGCCCACTGCGCCCGATGTCACGGGACGACGGCCGCGGTGCAGGACGGCACGCCCGACTTCTATCCCGAAAAGCTGGTTTCGATCGACGAGCTCGGGACCGACCGCGTGCGGTTGGATTCGCTCACGGCGGAAAACCGCCGGCATTATGGCGCGAGCTGGTTCGGCTACTTCGGCAAGCAAGAGACCTGGGATGAGCCGGACGGTTACATGGCTCCGCCACTGGACGGCGTGTGGGCTTCCGCTCCCTATTTCCATAACGGATCGGTGCCGACGCTATGGCATGTACTGCACCCCGAGGAGCGGCCGACGGTCTGGCGGAGGACGCATCTGGAACTCGACACAGCCCGCGTCGGTTTGAAAGTCGCTGCGCTGGAAGACATCCCGGCTGGCACGACGGTCCGCGGCCGGCGCGATTACTTCGATACGCGGCAGTTCGGCAAGAGCCGCCACGGTCACGACTTCCCCAACGAACTGACCGAAGACCAGCGAGCTGCGGTGCTCGAGTATCTCAAGACGCTGTGAGCATTGGATCGGAGCATTGGCTGGAGCAACCAAGGGAGCCTGGCTCAGCGACGCTGAGTGGCTTCGTACGCCAGCGTGCCGACAATCAGCGCGACGCACACTAGCGACAGCTTGGCAACCCAGGGATGCATGGCGGCCTTGGCGTACAGGCTGCTTTCGAAGACGCGGCCTTGCGGAGCGGCACCGCGTTGGTGCAAGCCGGTAGTGGGATGGTCTAGCGCATCGTCGCCGCGGTTGGCTGGCCGCGGCGATTTCTGTTTGTCGAAGAACAAGGCCTCCATCAAACGATCGACGCCGCGCGGCACGAGGCTCCCCTGCATCGCGTGCAGCTTGGCCCGCCCGCCGGCGTAGATGTCTCTCACCGGATGTTCCGCGGCGTACAAGATGACTTCGGCCACGACCTCGGGTGCGTACAAAGGTGGCGGCAGGGCGGGCTCGGCCTCCATAAAATTCTGCCCGTGCTCGGGGAACGGTGTGTCGGTGGCCGACGGTTTGACCAGCGTCACCGACACCGGCACGTTGGCCTTTTCGAGTTCCATTCGCAGCGCGTCGGTGTAGCCTTTCACCGCGTGCTTGCTGGCTGTGTACATTCCCAGCAGCGGGACCGCGCGGTCGGACACTTCGGAGCCGATGTTGATGATCGCTGAGGGCGAACGCTCCTTCCGCCGCTGAAAATACTTGGCAGCGGCCGAGGAGCCGTAGACGACGCCCCAAAAATTCGTATCGAACAAGCGGCGGCTGTCGTCGGTCGGAACGTCCAGCAGTCCGCCATAGATGCCGACTCCCGCGTTGTTGATCCAAGTGTCGATGCGGCCAAACCGCTCGAGCGCCGCCTCGAGCACGCTGCGAACCGCCTCCTCAGAGCCCACATCGGCAATAACCGAGATGGTCTCGGCGCCCGACGCATTGAGTTCGTCGGTCAATTGCCGCAGAGCCTTTTCATTGCGGGCGACCAGCACCAATCGAGCACCCTTGGCAGCCGCCATCCGGGCGGTCGTCAAACCGATGCCCGACGAGGCCCCCGTGATCACGACCACCTGATCCTGCAGCTTCTTCAATCGCAGCGTCATCATTTTGCCTCAGCTTGATGAAACCGGGCGGCCCAAAAAGATTTGCCGAGAGCGAACGTCATGCCAAACATGGCGGGCCGCAAACTGAGCTGGAGGACGCCCGCGCCGCGCGGCGGCTGGGCGGCTTAAAAATCCAGTTGCACCCGCGTGCCCCACGCATCGGTCTGGCTGCTGAGCGTCGCATTGCTCGGCGCCGGAAAATAATCGCGTCCATCCGTCCAGCTGTGGATGTAATTGAACACCCACTTGCAGTACGGATTGAGATACCAGTTCACGCCGCCAGTAAAGTTCTCCATGTTCCCGCCGCGGACAGGCCCGCTATCCAGATCGACGTAGGACCAGCGAGCTGCGACTTCCCAGGCTCCCCGGCCGCCGCTGCCCACGCTCTGGAAAGGCATGACGCGGTCGATAGCCCCTGCCTTGCGGTCATAAGGCCGATGTTCGCCGGTCAGAAAATAACCGACCTGAGCGTAGCTGCCCGCCAGCGTCGAGTTCGACGAGGTCTGGTCGACCAGGGCCACCATTGTTTCCGACTGAACCGACAGCGGCCCGCGGACCCACAAGCCTTCCAGTCCAAAGGTGTGCACATCGCTGACGCCCGCCAGCGTTCCGGTATCGACAAAAAAGGGCGTCCCGTTCATCGCCCCCGGCACCGCTTGGCCACTGGTGCCCACAGCGCCCGGCGCGAACTCGCCGACAAAGATTTCCGGGATCGAACGAAAGCGAGCGTTGTCGCGCGGCGGCGAGTTCATGTGATAACCCGCGCCGATATGCATGTAGTCCTGCCCGTGGACTCCGTAGTGCCACAGCAGATGTGTGGCGCGGGCCGCGATGCCGTTGCCACCGTCGGTGCTGAGCGAATTGCCGAACTGATCCTGCCCCGTGCGAAAGTACGAGGCTGCCCAGGTCGTGTCCAAGTCGTCCGAGTGGTTATAAAAGCCGATTCCGATATGGCGAAACGGCGCAAAGGTCTGGAACAAAGACGAGCGTTCCATGAACGTCGTGTAGCGATAGCTGCTGACGACCTCGAGGCTGAAAGGCTGCTTCCACTGACCGGCGCGGACTGTTCCCAAGATCGGAACATCGGTTTGCTCGACCCATGCGTCGGTGATCGTGGGGCGGCCGAAGAAGCCGAAGTCGGTCTGCAAAAAGTAATTCATCGACTCGGTCACCGCGCCGTTAGCCGACAATCGCACGCGGCGAAAATCAGCTCCGTTTTCGATGCTGCCGAACTGGTCGCGGGACTCAGTGGTCTGGTTGAACAGCACCGCGTCGGCCTGGAAGGCGCCGTGGACGCGGACGTTGGGCAATCGCCGCTTTTCCGCATCGACCTGGTCCAGCCGCTGTTCCAAGTTGGCCAGCCGCTCGTTGACCAGCGGTGACGTCACCGGCAATGGCACCGTAGGAACCGCCTGAGCCAGTGGCTGCCCGGCCGAGCTGTAACCACCGTCATACGGAACATTGCCGTACGGAATGTTTTCATAGGGAGCGTTGCTGTAGGGAGCGTTGTTATAGGGAGCGTTGTTATAGAGTCGCTCATGCGCTGTGCCGTCGAAGTATGGCGGCGAGCTCTGTAGCGGATCGACCGAAGGTGGCGGCGGAGGCGCAAGATAGCCAGGCCCAGCAGGCGTCGGCGGCGGAGCGGGTACCGCTGGCGGAGCTGGCACCTGAGTGGTCGCGGTTTTGGACGCTGCCGAGCGTGTGTGGGTCGAGGGTGGAAAGGCTACGGCAGGCGAACTACCGAGCGTCGAAATGTGCCCCGGCGGAATCGGCGAGTAACGAAAATCCTGGCAAGCCGCGCGCTCCGCTATGGAAAGAGCCAGCCCCACTGCCAATGCTAGCGCCGTTTTCAGTTGCCACATTACCCCAAGTCCCCGACCGCCTGACAAGCTCGACCTAATCAGCAACATCGGCAAAATTTGCCTGCGTAATTAAGTCGATGACGATCGGCAAACCAACAATTAATGGCAATTCGCAGCAATACGCCACCGGGAAAATGAGAACAGCGGCCCCAGAAGGCCTCAGAAGGCCCCAGAAGGCCCCGGCGCGCGTTGCCAGCCGCGCGCGGGCTACGGCCGCTTCGCCGCCACGGTGTCGAGGAGTTCGCCGATGCGTTTGACCGAGACGCTTTGACGCGTACCGAGTTGCTGGGCGAAGACCGACACGCGCAGTTCTTCGATCAACATCCGGGCTTGCTGGAGCGCCTGGCGATGCTCCGCGGCCGACGGTTGACTGTTGAGCTCCTGATAGCGCTTCCAGAGCTGCTCGATGGCTTCGCGCAGTTTTCGGTCCTTGGGAACTCCGCCGCTGCGCAGTTTGTCCCAGCGCAGCTTGGCTGCTTGGAAATAGCGCGGATATTCCTTCAAATCGTTCCACGCGACCCGTGACATAAACTCGTCGCGCGTCAAATCGGCCAATTGAGCCTCGATGTCCTCGGCCACTTCCCGCCACGGCGCGGGCGCCGCTTCGATCGCCAGCCGCATGGCGTGATAATGCTGGGCGAGACCGGGCAACCACAGAGCGACATCCTGGG
>JBQCJB010000959.1:0-7774 GCA_051953155.1 Aureliella sp.
AAAAGCCAGCAGCGGTCGAAGCGTTGCCGCTTCGCCGCTGCTAGTGGTGGAATCAACTGTGCGGAGCCCCGGGGCCTGCGAAGGCTGGCGGGCTCGCAGCAGTCTGCTTACAGGCCCGGAGCGACCTTCAGCAGTTTGCCCTTCTTCTCCTCACCGATGACGGTGATATAGAGCGCACCCTCGGAGTCGAAGGCCATTGCGGTCGGCTTGTCGAGCTCGAGGATCTTTTTGGTCTTCATCCCCTTGTCACCTTCGCTGAGCATTTGGAACAGGCCACCTTGCTTGGTGTCGGCCCAGGCGAAGTCGAGCGCGTAGAGTTGACCGCGGGGGCTGTAGGCCAAGGCTGTAATGTCGTGCAGTTCGGTCTTGAGGTTCAGCAGTTTTTCCTTGCTGGCCGGATCGTAGAACGTCAGCAGGCTGTCGTTGGGAACGTTGATTTCGCCCATTTGACCGACGACCAATTCGCCGCGTGGGCTGACGGTGATGCCGACCGTAGCGTCGACCTCGGTCGCTTCCTTGGTCGCCAGGTAGCGTTCGAAACCCCGGACGTCGCTGCCCCTATACGCGGCCCGCGAGACCCAGCCCTTGGTGTCATCGCCGTTGCAGGTGACGTAGATGGCGTCGGGAGTCACGGCCAGGGCGTAGAAGTTGCCTTCCCCCTTGATGTTGTCGGTAGCGGCCAGTTTATAGTTGGCCTTCATCTTGTCGGCTTTGATGGCTTCCTTTTGATCCTTCAGGTCGTAGACCCGCAGCATCTCTTCACCGTCGGGCAAGCTACCGTCGCCGACGACCAGCGTGTTCTGATCGATGAACGCCAGGCCCAAAGGTCCGATGTTGTACTTGGGGCCTTTGCCGTAGACGTCGACTGGAAAGTCGGTGATCACCGGTTCGGCTTTGCCGTCGACGACCTTGATGATCCGCGAGGCTCCGCTGTCGGACACGAAGACCGTGCCGGTCTCGGGTTGGATGGCGATGCCCGACGGGTTGTCCAAGTCGGACAGCACCGTTTCGACCTTCAAACCGTCTTGGGCGATGGCTGGAACGCACAGCGCCAAGGCGCCGACGAAACTCAATAGTTTGGTGATTCTCACAGTTAGAAAGCTCCTAGTTAGGTGACTGACGGATATGCGTTCGAAAAAACCGGGCCGGAACAGTTTAGGGCAATTCCGGCGTAGCAACATCTGGGTAATCTGGGCTAGCCAGGCCTTCCTTCAGGAACGTGACGAGGGCTTTCTTGTCTTGGGGCGACAGTTTCAAAGGATAGATTTCCTCGTCGAGGTAATCGTTGGGCGTGCCCCCTTTGTCGTAATAGTCGACGACCTCTTCGAGCGTTTTGAGGCTGCCGTCGTGCATGTAGGGTGCCGTGCGAGCGATTTCGCGAAGCGTGGGCGTGCGGAACGCGCCATGGTCACCTTCGATGCCCGAGATCTTGCGCCGACCTTGATCGGCCTCGGCCCCGCTGCTGGCGACGCCTAGATTGTGGAACGCCCCGTCGGAGAAGTGGGGGCCGTTGTGGCAGGCTGAACAATTGGCTTTACCGAAAAAGAGTTTCATGCCCGCCTGGGCTTCGGGCGACAGGGCTTTGGTATCACCCGCTTTGAAGCGATCGTAGGGTGCGTTGCCGGAAACGATCGTCCGTTCGAAAGCGGCCAAAGCTTTGGCGAGGTTGTCGGCCGAGACGCCGCTGCCGAAAACTTCCTGGAAGCGTTTCTGATACCCTTCGATGGCCGACAACTTCTTGACTGCTTCTTCGATCGGCAGATTCATCTCGATTGGGTTAGCAATCGGTCCCAAGGCCTGCTCTTCCAACGAACCGGCTCGACCGTCCCAGAACTGAAACTTCTGATAAGCCGAATTGATGATCGTCGGTGCGCTGCGACCACCGCGCTGGCCGCCGACGCCCACGGCCGTGGCGTCGTTGTTCGACCAGCCGTACTTCGGATCGTGGCAACTGGCGCAGGAAACCGTATCGTCGGCCGACAGGCGTTTGTCGAAGTACAGCATCCGCCCCAAAGCGATCTTGGCCTCGCTGGACGGATTGTCCTTGGGATACGTCAGCTCGGGCAGACCGACCGGCCATTGAGCCTGGACAGTCGCAGAAACGGCCAAGCAGACCGAAGCGGTCAACCAGCGTGCCAAGACGCACTTGAGCTTCGACCGGCCGGGCACACCGGTGAATAGACGACTCTTCATAATGACCAAATCTCCAGGGGATGGGCGAGGCCGGGCGAGGCTGCCCGGCGGCCGCAAATAGGTAGGAACGGTCAATTGTCTAAAGGTTGACGCTCCAAGGCAACCAGGGCTGACCGCCCACGCCCCCGGTGCCAGGCGCTCGACAGGCGGCTAGCCGCTCACTGGCCTTCGCGTTCCTGGACGATCGTGCGAAAGCAATCCAGCGTTGCCTTGCTGACATGATGCTCGATCCCTTCGGCGTCGACGGCAGCGGTTTTCGGGTCGACGCCGATCGCCACCAGGAAGCGGTAAACCAGATCGTGGCGGGCCTGCGACTGGGCGGCCAAGCGCCGCCCACGCGTGGTCAGGGCGACCGGACCATAGGGCTCCGACTCGAGTAAACCTTCCTCCTTGAGCCGCGACACAATCCGCGTGACTGTCACGTGGCTGACCGCGAAGGCTCGCGCCAAATCGATCACTCGGCAAGTGCCGCGCGCGGCCGCAATCTCGGCCACCGCCTCGACATAATCCTCGGCTGTTTCAGAAGAATGATCGCGGCGAGTTCGCCGATGTGGCTCGGAATCGCGGGAACGCAAACTCATGGAGGGTCCAACAGTAAATGCAGATCAGCGGATCGACTTCTCGGGCAATTCGCTCTTGACGCCTTCGTCCAGCGGAGGCTTGTCCTTCTCGATGCCCAGCATCTTCATCTGCCGCTCCAGTTCGCGCTCGAGTTGCTCGCGCTGCTCGGCCAGTTGCGGATCATCGATGAGATTGTGCCGCTCCTCGGGGTCAGTCGCCAGGTCGTACATTTCGGCCCGGTGACGATCCGGACCGCCGTCGCCGTGCGGATAGCGGATCAGTTTCCAGCGATCGGTGCGCACGCCGCGAATGTTGGGCGTGTAAGGAAACTGTTTTTCATAGTTGTAATGATACAGCCATGACTTGCGCCAGCCGTCATCTTCACCGGTGGCCAGCTTGACCAGCGACCGCCCATGAATGTTCGGCAGCGGCTGGGCGCCGCACAACTCGAGGATCGTCGGCGCCACGTCGACCGTCAGCACCTGCTCGGTGATCCGACGACCGCGAGCCCGAGCCAACTCCGGAGCGCTGATGACCAGCGGGATGCGGATGCTGGCCTCATGCATGGTTCGTTTGTCGACCATGCCGTGCTCTCCCTCCAACAAACCATTGTCGCCCATGAAGACGATCACCGTGTTGTCCAGTTCGCCGCGCTGGCGGAGCACTTCGACCAGCTCGCCCATGCTGTCGTCGACGCTGAGGATCGTTCCCCAGTACGCCCGCACCATGTTCTGAAAATCGAGGACCGCCGCGGCCGAAGTATCCGGGAACTCCTTGCGCCACTCGAACAATGGACCATAGATGCCGTGCCAGGTCGTCAGGCGTTGCCGGATCCATTCGGGTTTGTCTTGGAGCTGAAACGCCGAATGGGGATAGTTGACTTCGACGTTATCGAACTGATGCTGGTAACGCGGTTCGGGAAAGTAAAAGCTGTGGGGGGCTTTGTGTCCGATCATCAGCAACCACGGCTTGTCGCCCGATCGCTCGCCCAGCCATTGTTTGGCCATGTCGGTGACGACGTTGGTGTAATAGCCCGGAACGACACGGCGCTCGCGGCCATGGAAACTGAACTCGGTGTCGAAGTACTTTCCTTGTCCCTTGTGAGTGACGAACCAGTCGAAGCCCGGTCGCGGTTGGTCGTTCTCTTCGCCCATGTGCCATTTGCCCAGATACGCCGTCTCGTAGCCGGCCGCGTGCAGTTGCATCGGGAAACTGTGCAGGTTCGGGGGCAGCTCGGTGAAGTTGTCGGTGACGCCGTGCGTGTGGGCATACAGACCGCTGAGAATCGAGGCTCGGCTGGGCGAGCAGAGACTGGTCGTGCAAAAAGCGTTCTCGCAAATGATGCCTTGCGTGGCCAAGCGGTCGATGTTCGGCGTCCGCACGTGCGGGTGCCCTGCGAACGAGAGCGCGTTCCAGCGCAGATCGTCGCACAGTACGAACAGCACGTTAGGCCGCTTGTCCGCCGCCTCGGCCGGTCCAGCCCCCAGCAGGCTGAGGCACGCCAGCAGAACCAACATCAACCCGCTGGCAAATTGGCCGCAGCGCTGGCCAAGCTGGCTGGTCGCGGGTTCGGCCGGAATTAACGAAGAATGCATCGGCTGCGCTCCTGTCAAGTTGCGGATACAAGTGGGGCATTGTGATATGCTAGATGATAATCGGCTCCCTGGAGGCTCTGGGAGTGCCCGGGCGTGATCTCGGATAGAATGCAAACATTGTTCAAGGCTTGAAATGTCTGCTATGCCCACCGGTTGTCGCGACCTAGTCAGCGGCAAGGGAATTTCGCTGCTGCTGGTCGCCGCGCTGCTGGTCATCGCACCGGCCATCTGCGAGCCCGCGCTCAGCTTTCTCAAACTGGCAGACGTCGCGGAAAGCGCGCGAGCAGACGAGCCCGCAGCTGCTCCCAATCCGACGGCGCACATTGCGTTCAAAAACCGCGCCGAGTCGCGCGACGAACTGGGCGAAGTCGTGCTGGCTAGCCAAGATGGTGGCAAGCTCCTGCTGACGGCCGACGGCCAGCTATGGTTGCTGCAGCCGGAGGACATTCTTTCACAGACTCCCAGCGACGAACCCCTCGAGCCGCAATCGACCGAAGAGATCTCGGCCGAACTGCGCGAAAAGCTGGCTCCTGGATTCCTGGTGCACAAGACGGCACATTTCGTTTTGATTTACAACACCAGCGAAACCTATGCCCGCTGGGTGGGCGATCTGTACGAGCGACTGTACCGCGCGTTTGCCAACTTTTGGAAACAGCGGGGCGTGCGGCTAGACGAACCGCGTTTCCCGTTGGTCGCCCTGGTCTTCGACTCGCAAGCCGCTTACCTGCAGTACGCCGAGCGCGAGATCGGCCCCTCGGCCAAGGCCATGATCGGCTACTACAACATGCAGACCAACCGCATCGTGTCGTTCGACATCACCGGGGTGCAAGGACTGGCGGTTCCCGGCCAGCGCTATTCCTCGACCGCCATGTTGACGGCCCTGTTCTCCCAGCCGCAAGCCGAACGGACCGTGGCCACGATCGTCCACGAAGCGGTCCACCAGATCGCTTACAACTGCGGCCTTCAAGTCCGCCTGGCCGACAACCCGAAGTGGGTCAGCGAAGGGCTGGCCATGTTCTTCGAGACGCCCGACAACAACCCGCGCGGCTGGGGAACGATCGGCAAAGTCAATTACCACCAACTGCAACAGTTTCGACAATACCTTTCGCGGCGGCCGAACGATTCGTTGACGAGCCTCATCTCCGATGACGGCCGCTTCGCCAACAAGGACACGGTGGCCGGCGCGTACGCCGAGAGCTGGGCGCTGACGTACTTTCTGCTCAAAGCTCACACCGATAAGTATGTGGCCTACACCAAGGACCTGGCCACCTATCCGCCGCTGGGCGAATGCGACGCGCGGCAACGCATCGAGCTGTTCAAAAAGCACTTCGGCGACGACACCGCCAAACTCGACGCGCAGTTCCTGGCCTACATGCGCCGCCTGCGGTGACAGTCGGCCTCGCAAGAACGCCCGCTGCCATGAAAAAACTCAGCTTCTAAAAGCTAGCAATAACTCTTTGCCATCTTTTTCCGGGGAACCTGTTGGACGGGGGCGGAACAGTCTTTACGAGCAATTCCAGGATGCGGTAGTCTAGTAGGAACGTTTCTCTACGAGGCAGAGTTATGAATGGATTCACACTGTGGGTACTCCTGGCCGCGACGGGCCAAGTGAGCGAGGCACCCGAGCGCGACTTTGCATGGCAGATCAGCCCCCGCGACGGCAAGCTGGAATATGTCGTGCAGATCTCGCCGAACAAAGCCGACATCATGGTCTCTGCCCAAAAGGAAAATGCCAGCGATGTGCCGCCGGAAGTTGCTGCGCGGTTGAGTCGGGTCGTGGTGCGGATCGGTACCGAGCCATTGGTGTCGGCCTCGATGGACGATGTCCTGCGTCTGCCCCCGGTGACGACGGCCGTTCTGGCCAATATCGAAGCGACTGCCGGCCGCGGCAAGTTTTCCCAGCTCGAATCGGGCCCCTCCGGCGACGTGGTCAATGTCAGTGGCGGTGGCCTGCCCAGTGCACCGACGACTTCGCTGTCTGATCAAGCGCGTTCGCTGGCTGGCTCGGAAAGCCTGCTGGCTCAGAACACTCTGGGCAGTTCGTTTTCCAATGACGGTCGCGGCCTCGGTTCGGCCGTCGGCAATTCCGCGCCGAGCAAGTTTTCCAATACCGGCGCGCCTCCCGCCTCGTCGCTGCCAAACTCCCCCTCGCCGCAGTTGCCCTCGGGCAGCAGCAGCCCGTCGGGCAACACGGGCATCGTCGGTCCGATGCTGCCTGGCAGCAACTACCAGACTTCGCCCGGGAGTCTCCATTCGCAGCCCAATCTTCCCAGCAGCGGTATCGGCACGAGCGGTATCGGCACGAGCGGTATCGGCAGCAGTTCCAGTAGCGGTGGCCTCGGCAATTATCCGGGCGCGGGCAACCAGCCCAACGCGACCGGCAATGCGCCGTACTCCAATCCCGGCTACAACCAGCCAGCTTCCGGCAACCAGGGCATGTATGGATCGTCCAACACTGGGCTGCCCAATGCGAACTCGACGTCGGCCGGTCAAATGCCACCTGGGTATGGAACGACGTCTCCTTTGGCTGGTTCATCGCCGAACATGGGCAACTTCGGCTCGCCGCCCCGCGCCGGTGACGCACAGCAGTTGCCCTACAACCAATATGCGACCGTCGGCGGCAACCAAGGCCATCTCGGCCAGAATCCGTACGCCTCCACCCCATACGGCGCGAACCCCTACGGGCAATCGCCAAACTATGGCGGGATGAATTCGACGCTGCCGTCCGACCCCGTGTCCCTGCCCAACTACAACCAGCCCATGGTTCGCGTGGCGGACAGCCGAGCCAGCGCCGGAGTGCCGTCGACGTCCTCTAGCGGGCTGAGCAATCCCAGCTCCAATACTGCCAGCGCGCCACCGACGACGACCTCGCGGACCACTCCCTCGCACAGCGATTCCGATTCGGCCAATTCCTACCCGGCGCGCAGCGGTATGGACAATGTCGTCCCGGTGATGTTCGTCCTGTCGCTGGTCGTCAATTTCTATTTGGGCATGCTGATTCGCAAGCTGCTCGGGCGCTACCGTTCGCTGCTCAGCAGCGTGCGCAGCCAAGCCGTTTGAGCCGCAGAATACTCTCCGCTTATTATGCCCCCAGTAGAGCAGCCCTCTGGGCTGTCACTTATATTTCGAACCTTTTCGCCACCGCTTGCCCCTCACCCCCCAGCCCCCTCTCCCAACGCCGTTAAGCATATTTGCTTCAACCAAAAAATGGGGCTCGTGTAAATTACCTTGTTTTCGTTGGTCGCTTCATCCACCGCGTTTTAGCAAGTTGTCCTAGATGCGCGCAAACCGAGTACATCCTTACCAAAATTGCCCGCTTTCACGGGAAAAAATGCTTAACGGCGTTGGGCGAGGGGGAGACCGGATCAACACGAGAGCGAAGCAACGAAACTGCAAAGCAAGCGAGCTACGCAGCAAGCAAGTAA
>JBQCJB010000960.1:0-6520 GCA_051953155.1 Aureliella sp.
AAACGACCCGAGCGGTCGTGCAGCCGGTCGTCACATCGCGACCCCGATTGGCGACGCTCAGGATTAAAGCAAACGCTGGTTAGAATTCAGTGAATGGCGTCGAAAGAAGCCGTGAAGATCGACGTCATGCAGCCTTTCGGCCGCTCTCGCGTAGATGGCAATGGTTTTCGGCGAGCCGGATTCAGTCAGACGTTGTAGCCTCGCCGCCTGCCCGCGTTGACAGGCTCTGATAGACGCTGAGCTCGATCTGCTCGGTGATGAGCCTCACGGAACCATCCGCTATGACGAAGTTGACATAGCCGAGGTGTGTATCATCTAGAAGCCGTGCCAGTCGCTGCTCGGGACCGCGTCCGATTGTGCCGCCGCTATCACTTGCTATAGTGATGTTGTGGAGAGCGGGCCTGATCTTTTTCGGTGCGTGGCTCGTGCAGAGATCGGTGGTCCGTTGAAGGTTCTCGCAGCCTCAATACGCCCTACGTCCGTAGCGCGGAAAGTGATAACTTTCCTTGCGCTAGTATGCTTCTGCGCGTCCAGCATGCCGTTGCCTATCGGTTTGGTCCGCGTTTCGGACAAAGCTGATTCCCAGCCCTTTCCTTGCCAAGATTCCCCGTGCGGCTGCAAGACAGCCGTGCAATGCTGGACGAATTGCTGCTGTACGACTCCCGCTCAGCGCCTCGCCTGGGCGCGGAAAAATGGAGTAGCCCCGCCTCAGTACGCAATCGCTGCGTTGTCAAAGACGGCACGGCCCGTCAAGCCGGCGGCGCTCCCCGGTGAGAAAGCCAGCCCCACACCGAGTCGAGCGGGCGAAAAGCCTCGCCACGACTGCTGCGCGAAGCATGCACACCAGGAAACCTGCCTTGCAGCGCCAACGCGAACACAAAAATGCTGTTCCGCCGACTCCGAACAGGTCGCGAAGTGCAAGGCACGCTTACAGCCACGCGCCAAAGGCGACATCGCTTTGACGCATGGCGGCCAACCTTCCAAGCGGAAGATCGTCTTGAGCGTCCTCGCTCTGAAATGCCAAGGCGGTTCGTCCGACTTCACGCTGTTGCCATGGATGATTCCAGCCACCGTCGAGTGCGTGCAGCTCTTGCTTGCGGCCAGCGAGCCCGCACTGCGCGCAGCGGAGCCGAAGCCTCTATCGGTCGATCTCAATCTCGATACGCCTCCGCCAAAGCCGTCGCTCGTCTAGCGATGCTGCGCGCGAACTTGCTTCGGGAAGTACCTAGGGCACCCGAGGTGGTGCGCGTGCAATTCTGAGCTTTGAGGCCAATTCCGTCTTGCCTCTCGGCCCGGTTCGCACTGCGAACGGGGCGAGGTCGGCAAGTGCAGTTTGCATCGGTGAACCATGGGAGCGATTTGAGATGGTGCACTTGCGCGATTGATTAGGCCGCTCTCCACAAGCTGCTATTCACATCGTCCAAGTGCGCCGTCTTGAACCGCTCCCTCCTCCGGTGCGTATGCGAGACCTTTCAAATCGTGCTAGGAAATAAATCATGTTGAGGCAACACGGCGCTCGGCGGCGCGCCTTCACGCTCGTAGAGTTACTCGTGGTTATCGCCATTATTGGCATTCTGGTGGGACTGTTGCTGCCTGCGGTACAAGCGGCCCGTGAGGCTGCACGGCGGATGCAGTGCAGCAACAACCTTAAGCAGCTTGGCCTGGCGATGATGAACTACGAATCAACGCATCGCAGATTCCCGATGGCGGGGATGGTCGATGCCGACCTGTCTGTCCAGGCTCGATTGCTGCCCTATGTCGAGCAATCCAACTTGGACACTCTGCTGGACTATGCATTGCCGGCATTCACGGGGCCGTATAACGCCAAGGTGCCCAATCCCGCGTTCGCCAAAGCGTTCGCCACTCCACTGCCACTCTTTCTCTGTCCCAGCGATGCGGCTCCATCGGTGACGACGGTACCGGTCAACGGCACGAGTTACACCTACGGCGGCCTGAACTACATGGTCAGCTACGGAAGCGGCATGTCGACCACTTACGATTTGCGGTGGCCGACCGACGGCATCGTGCATCAACGGTCGACCAAAGGTTTTCGCGATATTTCCGACGGTGCCTCCAACACCGTGATGATCAGCGAGTCGGTGCGCAGCGTGGGTGACGATATGACGCTGCCGGCTGGAGCTCTGCCTCGGTTTCCGTACCAATTCACGCTCAACGGCTCAGGCGGCGTCAGCTCCGCACTCAATGCCGTCCCCGGCCTCAAAGCCAGCGGTTCTGGATGGAGCTCGTACGTCGATGCCAATGGCATGATCTTCAATCCAGAGCTCGGCACCTTTGGGTCGGCCTTTACGCAGTGGCGTGGCGGCAATAGCCCGGCTTTGCGCGGCCGCGGCATATCATGGGCATTTGGCGGAGCGATCAATTCGCTGACCAACGGCTACCAAACGCCGAACAACCGCATTCCGGACGTCGTCGTGCACTTCACCGGCTTCTTCGGACCGCGGAGCTACCACACGGGCGGCGCCAATGCGGCACTGGCAGACGGCTCGGTGCGGTTCCTCGCAAATGGCATGGATGCGGCAACGCACCGAGCGCTGCACAGTTGCGACGGTGGTGAAGTGGTAGGGGAGTTTTGAGCGTCCTGAACTTGATTGTGCCAACGTCCATACATTCCTTGTGAGTCGGTTTATGATCCAACTCTTTCAACGCACGGCTTTCGTAGGGACCTTTACGCTGTTCGTGCTCGCCGGCGTCGTGCGGGCGGAATCACCCTCCGAGATCTACCAACGGCGTGTCATCCCACTGTTGCGTTCGGAGGCGAGTAGCAGTTGTAGCGAATGCCACCTTCGTGGCGTGCACTTAAAGGAGTTTCTCTACGAGGACCAGCAACGCACCTTTGCGGAACTCAGATCGCGAGGCTGGATCGACGTGGAACATCCGGACCGCTCGAAGCTGCTATCGCTGATTGCTCGAGCTTCCGACTCGCCCAGCCCGATTCAGACGGAAGTTCGCCAGAAGGAGCTGGCCGCACTGAGGGCCTGGATTCATGCGGCTTCGAGTGATCAAGCCCTGATTGCCGTGCCGGTCCCCAAGCGCGATGACCTGGCGCTCGACGCTGAGGTCATGCGGCATACTCGCAAAGATCGGTTGCTTTCGCGGTTCAATCAAGCTGTTTGGTCGGAGCTCGAACGCTGCGCAAACTGCCATTCTCCTGATCGAAACCAAGCGCAGCGTGAGAAAAATGGCGAAACGATGAGCTGGATCGTCCCGCGTTCGCCCCAAGCGACGTTGGACCTATTGGTCGAGCGAAAATTGATCGACTTAGATAGCCCAGTCAAGAGCCTTCTTCGCACGAAACCTCTTGGACTGGATAAACACGGTGGTGGCGTAAAGTTTCCGGAAGGCGGGCAAACCGACAAGGCCTGGCAGCAATTTCTCATCGATTATGCACGGACGTTGAAGGGCGAGTATCGCACGGCCGAGCAGTTGCCTCGGCCAATTGAGAAGCGGTCCTGGCGAACCGGCCTGCATCTGCGCATAACCGACTGCAGTTCCGAGTTATCGGGACACATTTTGACTGTCACTTTGCACCTCGAGTTGCCCGGTGGCGGATTCGACGACAAACCAATTGCCTATGCAGAGAGCCGCGTCCAGGGCAACGCCTGGGGCAACTCGATAAGCGCGGCGCTCGCGCCCGAGGCGTGGAGCAAAATCGACCCCCGCGATCCGCCGACTCTAGAACAGTTGTTGCCGGCTGGACGCTATGAACTGCGCTTATGGGACGCGAGCGCTGAGGAAATACTAGGCGGCCAAGCGCGGGCTGGTGGTCGAATTGCCCAGCCACTTGGCCGCATGACGATCGCTGAGCTATGGCAGCCGGGGCACGCAACTGCTCGGAAGTTGTCGCAAAGTGATCTCGCTGCCCGCCCCAGAGAGTAACGTCCGCACCATGATTCGGCAGCCCGGGGGCTGGCCACCGCTCCCAGCGCTTCCGCCGATAGGCGACACGACTGACTGGCCGCCTTCCAGCTCTTTGCACCTTTCTCCGCACCGCAGGGACTTAATAAGTTCTTGATATCTCGCTGGCCGGATTTGACTCTCTTTTGACGCGGGATCGGGTTTAATTCACTCGAAAGAACTTTCGAGGAGGATTCAAACATGGATCTCGTGTGGCTCGTGGCTGGAACTGCGTTCTTTATCGGTTCCTTTGGCCTGGTGCATCTCTACAGCAGCTTGCGAGCGGAGGACTGATCGTGGAGTGGACACTCGTTCTCGCTTTCGTCATGGCGGTGGGACTGGTTGCATATCTCACCATGGCTCTGCTGACGCCGGAGAAGTTCTCATGACTATCAATGGAGTTCTGCAACTGGTTTTGTACTTAGTTGTACTGCTTGCGTGTGTAAAGCCTGTGGGCCTTTATATGGCCAAGGTGTACTCCGGCGCTGCCCCAATGTTCGAACGCATTTTGGGGCCGCTGGAGCGGCTGCTCTACCGGCTGGGCGGTATCGACAAGAGCCGCGAAATGACGTGGCGACAATATGCGGCTGCGGTACTGTTGTTCAGCCTGGTCAGCTTCCTTGCTGTCTATGCTCTTCAACGCATTCAGAACATGCTGCCGCTCAATCCGGAGGGGCTTACAGGCGTCTCCCCCGATTCGTCGTTCAATACAGCGGTCAGCTTTACGACGAACACGAATTGGCAGGGGTATGGCGGTGAGACGACGATGAGCTATTTCACCCAGATGTTCGCTCTGACGGTCCAGAACTTTGTCTCGGCGGCCGCGGGCATGGCCGTGCTGGTTGCCCTGGTTCGTGGATTTACGCGACACTCGACAAACACCATCGGCAATTTCTGGTGCGATCTGGTCCGAGGGACACTTTATATCCTGTTGCCGCTCTCGCTGGTGCTGGCTGTCGCCCTGGTGTCTCAAGGAGTCGTGCAGACGTTCAGCGCCTACCACGAGGTCGCGCTGCTGGAACCGACTGCCGATGCCAACGGCAATCTAGTTGCGACCCAAAAAATCGCCGTCGGTCCGGTGGCGTCGCAGGTAGCGATCAAGCAACTAGGAACCAACGGTGGCGGGTTCTTCAATGTGAACTCGGCCCATCCGCTGGAGAATCCGACGCCCTTGGCCAATTTGCTTGAAATGTTGGCGCTTCTGCTGATTCCGGCGGCTCTGTGCTATACCTTCGGCGAGATGGTGGGCGACCGGCGGCAAGGCTGGGCGATTCTGGCTGCGATGTCGCTGATCTTTGTCCCGCTACTGGTGATCACCGTACTCATGGAACAAGGCGGCAATCCAGGTTTGGAGGGACTTGCAGTAGATCAGTCTGCTTCCGAACTTCAGCCTGGGGGCAACATGGAAGGCAAAGAAATCCGCTTTGGCATCGTGAACTCGGCCGCTTGGGCGACCGCTACGACGGCGGCATCCAACGGTTCGGTCAACTCGATGCACGATTCTTACCTGCCGTTGGGAGGCATGGTGCCGATGTGGCTCATGCAACTCGGTGAAGTGGTCTACGGCGGCGTCGGCTCTGGGCTATACGGGATGCTGATGTTTGCCATCGTGGCCGTTTTCATTTCCGGGCTGATGGTCGGACGCACGCCCGAGTATCTGGGCAAAAAGATCGGTGCATTCGAAATGAAGATGGCTTCGCTGGTCATCCTCTTTCCATGTGCCATGGTGCTCGTCGGCACCGCCATCGCCGTCGTATCGCCTCCGGGCACAGCCACGATCTTCAATCCCGGAGCGCATGGCTTCAGCGAGGTTCTGTATGCGTTCTCCTCAGCCAGCAACAACAACGGCAGCGCTTTCGCGGGCTTGGGAGCCAACACGCCGTTCTACAACGGCCTGCTCGGACTGGCGATGCTCGTTGGGCGGTTCTGGGTGATGCTGCCTGTGCTGGCCATCGCCGGTTCGCTTGCGACCAAGAAAAATGTTCCTGCTGGAGCGGGAACCTTACCTACACATACGCCCCTGTTCGTCGTCCTGCTGGTGGCGGTCGTGGTCTTGGTGGGAGCGCTCAGCTTCCTACCCGCGTTGGCTTTGGGACCGATTGTGGAGCACCTGCAGCTATCTGCGATGAACTAGGAGATTCATGCAATGACGAAAACAAAACCGCAACTCTGGAACGCCAGAATTATTGGACAGGCAATTGCCGACTCCTTCGGCAAGCTGGATCCGCGCGTCCAGCTGCGCAACCCGGTCATGTTCAGCGTGTTCCTGGGCAGCATCCTCACCACGATCCTTTGGTTGAAATCGTTGGCAGCAGCGTCGCACGAATCCTCAGGATTTATCTTAGGCATTACCGTGTGGCTGTGGTTTACCGTGCTGTTTGCCAACTTCGCGGAGGCCATCGCCGAGGGACACGGCAAAGCTCAAGCAGCCACGCTCAAAAAGAGTCGCACGACGACGATCGCGCATAAACTTTCCGGAGAGCGGGACCGCGCCGGGCAGGAGGTTGCAGCAACCGACTTGAAGTTGGGCGACCGGGTGATCGTCAAGGCCGGCGAGATGATCCCAGCCGATGGCGAGGTTGTCGAGGGCGTAGCTTCGGTCGAC
>JBQCJB010000961.1:0-5501 GCA_051953155.1 Aureliella sp.
CGTCTTCTGACCGCATCCCGCTAGCATGCAAGCTAGCAAGACCAGCACGATCGCCGCGCGCGTTATCCATTGTTTTCTAGTCGTCGACTTCGGCAGAGCAAGTGGTAGTGCCATCACTTCGATTTCTCCTCACACCCACCCTGAGCAAATTTTGCACCAAAGTAGGACAGGCCTCCGGCCTGTCACTAGACTTCCTCTAAGCCAACCAACACCAACCCAACCTCCTTACAAGGCAAGCTTACCAGTTAGACACAAAGCGGGCGGACGCGGCGGGTGCTTAATGACAGGGGAGGCTTATTCCGCCTACGCGGGTGCTTGATGACAGGGGAGGCTTATCTCACCTACGCGGGTGCTTGATGACAGGCCGGAGGCCTGTCCTACTGAGGGCGCCATTGGAGGCGTAGGCGCATTTGCCAGTCGATGGCTGGGACTTGGGCGGCTTCGATCTCTTGCTGTTCGCGCTCCAGTTCGCTGCGGACGTGGCTGGGAGCTGCCGCCAGGGCGGCGGCGATCTCCCGCTTGGCAAACTGGCGGTCGCGGGCTAGTGCGTGGACGATGGCCAAGGCCTCGTGGTAGTGCCAGTCGTCTTGCGCGGCGTTCAGCCGTGCACCGCGCAGGACGCGCAGCGCTTCGCGAGCCCGATTGGGCCGTTCGTAGGCGATGGCCAGCGCCTCGAGAACCGCGGTCTCGACGTCGTCCGGCGCCAAACCGCGCAGCCGAGCGGCGTGGGCTTTGGCCTGCGACCACTGTTTCTCCGCCAGCTGGATCCAGCCGTAGACTAGATAGGGTTCACTGAAGCCAGCGTCGCGAGCCAGATTGACCGCTTTGTCGAGCGTACGTTTGGCCTGGTCGAGGTCTCCGTCGAGATAAGCCATTTGCGCAGCGACCGAGCCTCGCGCGGCTTGGACAGAGGGCAGGTTAGCGTCGAGCTGGTCGAGCAGCGCTTGGCTCTGGTCGAAGTCGCCCAGCGATCGCAGTGCATGGGCTCGCACCAACGCGGCTCCGGCATTCAGCGGATCTGCGGCGAGCATGCCGCCGGTCAGAGCTTCTGCATCCGCCTGCTCCAACAGTGAGCGGCGACCGAGCACGTCGCTCAAATGTTGGAAGCCCAGGAAGCTCTGATCGGACTCCGCGGCGAGTTGCTGGATCGCGACGCGATTGCTTTGAATGGCTGCGTACGTCTGCACGGCGCCGAACTGCGAATTGGCGAGCGACTGCAGCAGTTGTTGACGCACGAGCGTGTTGTCCTGAAACGCGTACCACAGCAGCAGCTCGGGATTCAAATAAATCTCTCCCGATTGACCGCGATAGACGCGGTACGTTTGCAAAAGTCTCGGCACGCTGACCACTGGCGGCGTACGGTCCAACGCGCCGGCGGCCACCATCGACGTTACCAGCCAGTTCTGAAATTCCAGTTGCAGCTCCGGCGTCTGTGTCACCAAGGCTGCCGCTCGATCGCGCATGGCGAGGCGCGCCTCCTCGAGCTTGGTGAGCTCGGCCACGTAACGCTGGCTCCGCTGAACGTCGATCGGATCAGCGGCGGCGGGCGCCTGGCCATCGGCCCTGGCAGACCACGCGAGGGCGAGCATTACCAGCAAGATCGAGATGCAGCCAGAGTTTCGCATGAGCCGGAGTTCCCGTCTTCAGTGCCTGAGATTGCGTTGAAGCAGCGCTTTTTCTTGGGTGGTCGAAAGGACGGCAAAGTGCGGTGGGCGGAACGCGCTGGCGATTTGTTGCTGTCCGGCCGCTGCCAGTGCCAGGCTTTGCAGTTCCACCTCGAAAGCTTCCTGATCCTTTTGGTTGCGCAACTTGCTGGTCTGCTGGGCCGTCTCGCGCCGCTGTTGCTTCAGCGCGTCGGTCTCGGCCGCCAGTTCCGCACGTCGCGTTTCCGCGGCCGCTCGTTGCTCGTTGAGCGCCTGCCGCCGAGAGCGGTCGGCCTGCGTCCAACTCTCGAGCGCCTGGCGATGGTTTTCGGCGTAGCGGTCGTATTCATCGCGGATGCGTTGGTAATCGCTGAGAACGCGCTCGTACTGCCGATCCCGGTCGCGCTCGATGTCGGCTTGCGGTCGTCGAAATTGCCGCGTCACCAGGATCGGCACCAGTTGGCCGTCGCGGAGAATGGTTTCCCACTGGGTGCGGGTCTCGATCTCGTCGACTTGAATCGACACTCGCGGCGGCGGTGGCGGGGGAGCTGGACGCTGGGGACCGGGATGCCCCGGCGTCGCCTGGCGGAGTTTCATGTCGATCGCCGCGATCTGGCTTTCCAGCTTTCGGCGGTCGCGCGCGTTCTGCTGAGTCAGCTCGCGGGCGTTACGGAAGATCTCGCTGGTTAGTTCCTTCTGCGCACTCAGGGCGTCGACCGAGCGATCCAGTTCAGCTAGCCGCGCCTGGTTCTCTGCGGCGACTGCGTCGATGCCTCGCGCGGCGATTTCTTCGAACTGACGCTCCAGCTCCTCAGCCCTCTCGTGGGCTTCGGCATATGCCGATGCGTAGGCTGTGCCCACACCGGAAACTCGCGAGTCGAGCATGCAGTCGCGGCCGATCTGCAAATCTCGCAGCGGGATCTTCGACTCGGCCAAATGGCCTTCCAGCATGGCCACGACTACGCCCACGGTGATCGCGCTGTACCGCAAATCGACCGGATCGGCCTGGGCGGCGACGACGTGGCGAACACAATTTCGAAAGGCGGCTATGGCCCGCGGGCCATCGTCAGTCATCAAGCTCGCGCACAAGTCGATGCGCAAGGCGAGTCCCTGCGTGGCGGCAAGCGCGTCCTGGTTGAGGCTGCTGGACCGACGCTCCAAAAGCTCGATGGCGTCGCGAGCCTCTCCCTGCCGCAAACGCAGCATCGCTAGCGTGCACAGCGTTTCGGCCGAGGCGTCTCCGCTGGCAATCGCTTCGCGCAACATACTCTCGGCTGCAACGACATCGGCAGCCGAGGCCGAATCGAGTAACTTCAGCCCTTCGAAGAAACTATCGGCACGCTCGAGATGGCCGTCGGCAACGGCAGGCGTTGGACCAAACACCGCGCCGGCCAATACGGCGAGCACGAGCACAACCACAGGAAAAGGGTTCATCGATCATCGGTCGATGCAAGGAACGAAGCGCGAGGAGGCGTGGCGCTCGGGTAGGGCGCTCGACGTCGCCCCTCATTGTAACCGATCGCCCCCGGGCGGCCCGACCGACGCTCGCAGAGTTTAATGATTTTCCCACCGCTGGCGCAGAGCACGCATCCTGGTCCGCTGGAACCGTTGGGGCGGTTTTTCCAACGATTCGCCCGGCGTCGCTCGCAGGCCGCGTCATCGTCACCAGGTTGTGAAGTAAGTTTTTCGGTCAACCGAGCTCGAAGCCACGCTGTCTGTGAACTTCGCAGCGGCCGTGCCAGTGGTATACCTTGCGCAGTCCTTGCCTTGGGGAGTTCCAACCCACCGTGAACCATCCGACCCCTCCGATTACCAACACCAAATTTGTCGAACTGGTCCGAACCTACTGGGCCTGGCGGCGGCTTTGGATGGCGACGACGTTCGGCTTTGCCGCGCTCGGGCTGGCCTATGTGTTGTTGTTAAAAGATGACGTCTGGACCGCTTCGCAAGGTTTGATCGTTCGCGACGAGGCCAACGGCGCGGTGATGCGGCTGGGGCGTTTTCAGAGCCAGACCGAAATGAAGGCCGCTCAGGAAACAATCCTCGAGATGGCTCGCAACACGCAAGTTCTGCGTGAGGCGCTGATGGAGGTCGGTCCGGAGACGCGCTGGCTCGGACCGAACTGGTTGCGACTGGACTGGTTGGGGTTGGGGGGCGTGCCCGAGGGCTGGCCGAGCCAGCACGACGTCACCGAACTGGCTAACCATGCCATCGGCGTCCGCGCGCCACAAGGCGCCGAATTCGGAACCACCGAAGTCATCTATCTGGACGTCAAACAAGGCTCGCGGACCCGCGCGTTGGAACTGAACCGGGCCGTCTGCAAGGCGCTCGATAGCCGTTTGCGATTGGTCCGCATCGCCCGCGCCGACGGCGTGATCGACGAACTGAGTCGCGCCAGCACGCTGGCAGGCGAAGAACTCCGCAGAGCGACCGAGCAATTGCAAGTTATCGAGCGGGCCGCCGGACCGGACCTGGCCGACCTCCGCGGACTGTCCGAAGCTAACGGCAACGCCAGCACCTCGCGACAGATGCTCGATGCGGTCAAAACCGAGCTGCGGCAGTTGGAAAGCCAACATGCTCAACTGTTGACCGATCGCAATTTGCTCAAGCACACTCAGGACGACCCCGCTCAACTGCTCAGCGCACCGGCCAGCATTCTGACGGCGCATCCGGGACTGAAAAAACTGCGCGAGGGGCTGGCCGATGCACAGCTGGCCTCGTCCCAACTGCGCGGACGATTCACTTCGACCCATCCCCTGGTCTCGGTCGCGGTCTCGTCGGAAAAGGAAATCAAGGGGCAACTGCAGGGCGAATTGGCTCTGGCGCTGGCGACGACCGAAAAGGACGTCGAGAACAGCCAAGCCCGCATCGACAGTCTCAAGCGGCAGCAGCGGCAGCTGGAAGATCGGCTCGAGCGTTTGGCGCGAATCCGCGCCGAGCACGACAATCTGAATAACGAAGTCCGCGCACGCACGCGCATCCATCAGGAGGCGGAAACGCAGTTGGCCGAAGCCCGCGCGACCCGCGACGCGGCTCTATCGAGCAGCCTGTTGACGCGGTTGGACGAGCCGGTTCTGGGCGAACGCCCGGCTGGCCCGGGTCGCACGACGATCGTGCTGGGCATGACCCTCTCGGGACTATTCTTCGGACTGGGCATCGTCTTTCTGCTCACACCGCTCGACGGCCAGGTAGCCGACAGCGACCGTTGGAACGAGCGGCTGGGCCGCCGGATCAGCGACCGCTTTCCGTGGCTGGCCGACGCCGATGCGAGTTCCAATGCGCCGCGCCGGCGCCGCAGCGATTATGTGCGCCGGCAATCGGACCAACTCGCGGCGGTGCCACCCGCTCCGAGCGAGCTGGCAGCGATGGCCCCGGGGGCGGCCCGCCCAGCGGCAACTCAAGCGACCAGCTCGGTGTCAAGCTCGCCATCGCTGGCACCCGCGGCAGCCGCTCCCAGTCCGCTGCCGGCTGCGACCCAAGCGACCGTGGGTGGGGCAGCGACTGATCGCGCCGAGTCGCCTGCGAACGCACCACAGCGCCCGCGATTGGTCACGCCCGCGGCTCCCATCGCGCCGATCAACCCAACTGCCGCTACCTGGTCGGCCAACGCGACGGAAACCCAGTAGGTCTTAGGAGCGGACATCAATTACTTTGGGGCGGCGGGCTGCTGCTGCGACGCGCAGTGAAAAGCGCCCAGTCCCCAGATCAAATCGTATGCATCCAGCGGAACGATGCGGTGATCGGGCATCAGCTCTTCGAACAGTCGCAAGGCGGCCTCATCAGTCGGCGCTCGAAACGTCGGCACGATGACGATGTGGTTGGCGATCAAAAAATTGCAGTAGCTCTCCGGGACGCGGC
>JBQCJB010000962.1:0-5484 GCA_051953155.1 Aureliella sp.
AGCCGCCTTGGAAACGAACTGCCTTCGCGCAGCAAGCCAATGCTCCCCAGAAGACTCGATGTACTGAGGCTGCGCACTAGTTACCAGCGCGTTCAAGCGGCTGACCATCGAGTCGTCGAGCATTGGCGAGTTGCACTGCTCGACCGGTTGGCCGCGCGAATCGCTTATCCGCCATAAGAGTTCATCCTGCAGCAGTGGCGAATCAAGACTCCAGGCCCGCCCCTCGCGCTCCCACTCCAGGCCTTCAGCTGATTCCTCCACCAGGCCGCTCAATATCGCTATGGACGCGTTCACGCGCGCAGAGGCTTCTCGGAACATATGCCGACGGACTACCGCATAAAGGCCAGTTGCGAACGAAAGTTCAACCAGCGCGAGCAGCAGCAGACAGCTCCTCGACAAGCGGCTAGTCAGCGTCAAGTTGCGACCCCTGCTTTTCTGGCAGCATGTAACCGCGAGGGCGAAGCGTGTGAATGATCCGAGGGCCAAGCGCCTCGAGCTTCTTTCGCAGTTCCATCACATGCACTTCTAGGGTGTTAGACAATCCGTCGTAGTGTGCGTCCCAGACGGCCGAATAGATTTCACTGCGGCCGAGTATCGCGTGCGGATGCTGCATCAGATACACGAGTAAGGCATATTCTCTCCCGGTTAAGTCCAGTTCACAGCCGGCTCTTTCGACACGCTGACTTGCGAGATCAACCTGGACATCACTAAACGAAAGAGTTGGGACCGATTGCGATGCGTGCGTCCGCGCGAGCGCTCGGATCCGTGCCAGCAATTCTTCGAAGGCGAACGGTTTGCACAGATAGTCGTTAGCCCCTGCATCGAGCCCACGGACACGATCCGAGACCGCGTCGCGAGCCGTAAGAAAAAGCACGGGTGTATGCCGGTTCCGCTGGCGAAAGTTGCGAAGCACTGACAAGCCATCTTCCAATGGCAGCCACCAATCGAGCAAGACGACGTCCCATACCGACGACATAAGCTTTTGGAGGCCAATTTGTCCGTCCGCTGCCGTGGTAAGACGATAACCCTCTTCACGGAGACCGCGAGCGATGAACTCGCAGATCTCCGCGTCGTCTTCAATCAGCAGTATGCGCAGTCCCATGGCAGTGTCGTTGCACTTGGAGAATAGGCAGGCCGCCTAGTCGGCCTTGGCCTTGCCTTGACTAACCAGCTTCATCGCCCCATCGATGAGCAAGCCAACGCCCCGAGCATAGAGTTTGGTCTCTTCGGCGCCTGGCTCGAGCGGATTGGTTTCCTTGATAGCCAGGCATTGATCATAGTCGCCCGCAGGCACCGACGCGGCCCGACTCAAACTTATGATTTCCGCCCGGTCCATGGCGACCTTGGGAGCGGTCTCGATTTGGAATCGGGCTCCCAGCAAAGGGATCGCAGGCATGGCCAGTCCGAACTTTGCTCCGCCTTGGCCTGCCAGCCAACTGCCTCCGTGCCCGACCACCTTGCCATCTTTGTAGTCGTCGACCTCTTCGCCGAAGTAGTATACGTTGCCCGAGACACTACTGATCGCGAAGAAATTGCGCGAGACTTCGACCAGCTTGCCGTCTTTCGTTTCACGCTCTTCGACGACGCGTGTCTCCACGCCGTCGATCTTCTTGGTTTCGTCGAGCACGGTAATGACCAACGTTTCATCGCCGCCGGCGAAACGCGATTGGGTTCCTGGCTCCAGCGAAAAATAAGCGTTCGAACCGGTCGCCTTCAGATGGGGCTTCTCCGAAGAGAAATCGGATGTAAAGGTATCAGCATCGTCGGCCTCATCCTCGTCGGCCTCATCCTCCGCCTCTGAGCCGTCGGGATCGAGTTTCACTTCGAAGGTCGAACCATCCTCTCGCTGGAGCGCGACTTCATAGAATTCGAGCTCATCTTCGGAGTCTTCATCTTCCTCGATCTCGTAGATGCCTTCAGCCTGCTTGAGCTTGGCTTTGGAATGCTTGTCTTTAATAGCCTTCTTCACTTCCTTGGGGAGATCGTCGAGAGCGATCTCCGCTTCGTACCGCTCGATCTCACCGGAGCTGTTCACCGTCACGTCCAAGTGCCGCCCCTTGGAGTCGATCGAGACCTCGTACGTGATTTCGCCATCTGCGTCTTCCTGTGACGCCTCAGTGAGCTTGGCACCCGGAAACTTCGCGAGGATGGGCTTGACGATTCGGTAGGGTAATTGCTCGACCGACATGCCGTTCTCTTCCGCCCTCGCGGTCAAGTTCTCGGCACATAGCGCCAGCAAGATACCAAAGCAAAAGACTTTCTTCATCGGTTCAACTCCAATTCGTGAAACGTTTTTCATCGGCAATCGCATACGCAAGGACGCCAGTTTAGAGGCCCGCTTTAAAGTTCCGATAAGCCGAAAATAAAATCTGGCTTATCTAGGGCCCGGTGACGTTTCGAACAGGAAGGCAAGCGGGGCCCCAGAACGTCGTTCAAGTCGATCGCCCGCGGCGGCAGCGGTTCACAGATACTCAACCAGCGCCTGAACCGTCCAACCGTCGGCATGAGAAACGTACTATTTCTCCACCGCGAGGATCAATGCGCCTGTGCCAATCAAGGCGATCGCGAGCCACTGTCCGGCGCTTGGCCGCTCGCCAAGAAACAGGTAGGCAAAAACTGCTACCAGGACCACGCTGAGTTTGTCGACGGGAGCGACCTGTGACGCTTCGCCAGCTTGTAGAGCTCGGAAATAACACATCCACGACAATCCGGTAGCCAGCCCCGAGGCAATTAGAAAGCCCAGGGTACGACTCGGCAGGCGGAGCGGATTGCTCCATTCCTTGGTGACCCAGACAAATATCCCCAGCGCGATAGCGATGACGAAAGTCCGCACCAGGGTCGCGTAATCAGAATTGACACCCTTGAGTCCAATCTTCGCGAAGACGGCGGTTAGGGCTGCGAACACCGCCGAGAGTAGAGCCCAAACCAACCAGTTCATCCTTGGGCTCCAAATCACCACGGTGTCAAGTTTCGCGAGAACGGCTGAGTGACACAGCACGTTCCGAGGGACCTTTTCAAGTCGCGACGCTGGTCAATCTATTCGTGTTGCCGCTTCTGTTCAGTTACTTTGCTCTCTTGAAGCCGGCAAGATCTGCAGATCGATGATCGGACCCCAGCCTTTTAATAGATTGACAAGTAGCTGGGCATGATCCGGGCTTCGTGCAGGTATTCAACGCATTCGAGAAATGCAGGTATCCAGACGAACCACGCGGCGCTCAGGAGGTGCTTGCGGAAGATGACCAGATGGACCGTCGAGGCCTCCTTCTCGGCCAGCAAGCTTAGGCTGGGGAAGAATCTCGGTACCCTTTGCATGTACTGTGAAAACGCTTCGCCGTGCAACTGCATCAGGTACGCTTCTTCACGCTTGATCACCAGCGGATAGTAAAGCGCGAAGGCGATTGCGACCAGCAAGGGAATCGTGGCCGTCTCGGTCGCCAGGCCAACGCCGATGCTGCCGATAAAGCTGAAAAAATACAACGGATTGCGGCAGATCGAATATGGACCCTCCTGCACCAAGCTGCCGTTCTTGTATCCAGCAATGTACGCCGAGCACCAAATGCGTCCGATCGCCCCGGTTCCGGCCAAGAGTAGGCCGACGGCGAAAAGCATTTCTGCAACCGCATCGCATTGGGTTTCCCAAGCACTGCTCGATGACAGATACAAGGCCACGATGGCTAGCAAGAATAACCAACTAACGCGGATGCGCATGAAAACCTCACCGGAGCACGAAACATAGTTAGCCTGTAACTCGCAAGGTTTGCGGTTCCCAGTTTAAGCCGATCCATTGTCAGCTATAGTCCACTTTGTGTTTGAACCACCAGCCGGCGGAAAGTATCCCAAGGTTGCCCAGCCACACGCTGTACGGCGGCCAACCTCCGTCTTTGGCTTGTTCCAACGCCATCATGAACAGCGGATAATAGATCAGCAGCAGTGGCAGGAAGGCCACGCCAAAGACCAGCCAATAGTCGGCCGTGCGAAACCATATCGACAGCGGGATACCCAGCCATACAAAACAAAAACAACTGAACCCGCACGCCCAGCGTCGATAGGGTTCGGTTTCCAGCCGAGCCAGTCGCTCCTGCCCTGCCCTGCGGCGCGCGTTGGCGTCGTGGATCGCCGGTGAATTCAGCCAGTCGTAACGCCCGACGCTCAAGCCCATCAGAACGTGGGCTGCCGCCAACTGATCGAGTTTGTCGATCGATTCGCGCTGCTTTTGCGTTTCACCGGCCAGGGCATGCATGGCGATATTGGCCGGTCGGTCGGTCGTCCGCCCTTTCCTGGCCGCCTTGTCCAACGAGATGTCTTGGTTGAGGTGCTGGAAACGACCTTCCGCGGTGCTGCCGATGCTCACCACGGCATCTTCCAGTTCCACGCGCAGAACGTCCGCTTCGGGAATCAATTTCAATTCACCGGTTCGTGCGGAAATCGTCGAGTGTTCCCCGCGACTCATCTGGATGCTGATCTCGGGGTCGATCAGCTTGTGCCCCTCGACGCCTTGCACGCTAATGGAAAAGCCGCTCGAAGAACTGTACGAGTTCGTCGTTTCCAGCGTGTGATAGACGACCCGCTCGATCTGCCCGATGATGACGCGCTGAATGCCCGGCTCGCCCCAAGAGGCTGCTAGATCCATCATCCAGACCGCAAAGGGACTGAACAGCAGCCCCAGGATCAGCGTCGGCGACATGATGCGCATCGGCGGTACGCCCGCGGCTTTCAGTGCCATGACTTCGTTGTCAGCGGCCAGGCGGCCGTAGACGTTGCACACCGCAAACAGCAACGAGGAAGGCAACGTGAACTGCATCGAAACCGGCAGAATGTAAGGCAGGATCCTGAGGATCGCCAGCAAACTGATGCGCTCGGTAATCAGCTTCTGAACCACGCCCAATAGTACGATCAGCCCGGTGAAAACAAGCATTGTCACCAGGAAAATCTTGCAGATCTCGCAAATCACGTAGACCGTATATCGGTGCGGTAGCATTCCGTGACGCTACCAAAACTCGCGTGCCGAACGCAAGCCGAGTTAACCGCTCCGTAATCGAAATGGCGGCTTCTTAAAGCCGACTTACGCCATAGGTCAGTAATCGCAGCGCGTTGAGCACGACGACCAGCGTCGAACCCTCATGCAACACGACCGCCGGCCCGAGGTTCAGCCCCAGGAGCGTGGCCGGGATGAGAAATGCGACCATGCCCAGGCTAATCCAGAGGTTTTGGCGAATGATGCGACTGGTCTGGCGGCTGAGGCCTACGGCGAAGGGCAAGTGCGTCAAATCGTCAGCCATCAGGGCGATGTCGGCGGTTTCGAGCGCCACGTCGCTGCCGGCGGCGCCCATGGCGATGCCGACGCTGGCGTTGGCCATGGCCGGCGCGTCATTGACTCCGTCGCCAACCATTGCCACGCCCCGTTGCTGGCTCATTTGCTTAATCAGCTCGACCTGGTCCTCGGGCATCAGGTCGCCGCGAGCATCTTTCAAACCGACCGACTCG
>JBQCJB010000963.1:0-6929 GCA_051953155.1 Aureliella sp.
CACCGCGGCCTGCGCAAGTAAAACGCTCGGCATCCCGCTCTCGGGCTAAAGTCTTCGAGACGCGTGAAAAATCACACAGTCTCCCCCTCGCCGCTTCGCGCTTTGAGGAGTGTGGAAAATCACACAGTCACCCCTCGCCGCTTCACGCTTCGAGGAGAGTAAAAAATCACACAGTCTCCCCCTCGCCCCGCTTCGGGGAGAGGGGGCTGGGGGGTGAGGGGCAGCACTACCGATCGCGCTTCCATTAACTAACCCGCCAAGCGAACGGTCTTCAATCCTAATGGAACATCGATCAGCAGGATGAACAGGATGCCGAGGCGGCATCGGCGGGAGAGAAGAGAAAACGGTCCCACGCAAGAGCCGGCGGCACATGGTCACACGGCGGTCTCTTGGAACTTGGTCAGCCGCACCGGTTCGAAGCGGAGCGAGGGATTGTCCCGCTCGACGGTCCTGACGTCCCACTCCGATTGCAGCAGCACGGCCAAGTGCCCGTAATGGTCCCGGACCAACTTAGCCGAATAGGGCAATTCGATGTTGGCGATGTCCTCTTCGCTGCCGAACAGCCAGCGGGCCATCTTGAACGGTCGCCAACTGAGGCTGGTCTGCGTGTTGTATTCGGTTTCCAATCGGAAGCGGACCACGTCGAATTGCAGCTCACCAACAGCAGCCAGGATCATTTCGCGGCGGGTGGCTTTGGCGTCGTGGAAGATCTGCACGGCCCCTTCCTCGACCAGTTGCTGGAGCCCGCGGTCGAACTGCTTGCGCCGCGAGGTATCGGCGCAGTTGAGCACCGCGAAGAATTCGGGTGAGAACTGAGGCAGCGGTTCGTAATGGATCGGATCGCCTTGGCAAATCGTGTCACCCAGCTGGAATTCGCCGGGGTTGACCAGGCCGATAATGTCGCCCGGAAACGCTTCATCCATCGTCTGGCGGTCCTGACCGAAGATCCTCAGCGCCCGCGGCAATCGGAGCTTTTTGCCGCTGCGGGCGACGGTGACTTCGGTATCGCGCTCAAAGCGTCCAGCGCACACGCGCACAAAGGCCACTCGATCGCGGTGCCGCGGGTCGAGGTTGGCTTGGATCTTGAAGACGAAGCCGGCGAACTCGCCGCGACTGGCCGCGATTTGGCCGACGTTGCTCAGCCGGTCCGCCGGCGGCGGGCACAGCTTCAAAAAACCGCGCAGGAAGTGGTCGACTCCAAAATTCGTCAGCGCGCTGCCGAAGTAGACGGGCGACTGCTTGCCGGCGAGAAACTTGTCCGTATCGAACTGCGTACCGGCCGCTTGTACCAGATCGATATCGTCGCGGACTGAGGCAATCAATTCAGGTCGCGGGTGGCTTTGCTCGAGATCGGTCAGATCCATGACGCGAGCCTGCGTCCGACGCTGGTTGTTCCGTTCGTCGAACAGATGGACCTGGCTGTCGGTTAGATCGACGATACCGCAGAACTCATGCCCGCAACCAATCGGCCAGTTTTGAGGCACGACCTGGATGCTGAACCGCCGCTCGATCTCGTCGAGCACCTCGAGCGGAGCCATCCCGGGGCGGTCGACCTTGTTGACGAACGTCAAAACGGGAATGCCGCGCAAGGCGCACACGCGAAAGAGTTTTTCGGTCTGCGTTTCGACACCCTTGGCCAGGTCGATCACCATTACCGCCGCATCGGCCGCCATCAGCGTGCGGTAGGTATCCTCGCTGAAGTCGTGGTGACCGGGCGTGTCGAGCAGATTGACTTGGCGGCCTTCGAATTCGAACGTCAGCACGGTCGAACTGACGGAGATCCCGCGCTGCTTTTCCAGCTCCATCCAGTCGGAAGTTGCCGAGCGCGTTGTCTTGCGCCCGCGGACTTCGCCGGCGATCTCGATCGAACCGCCGAACAGCAGCAGCTTTTCCGTCAGCGTGGTCTTACCGGCGTCCGGGTGCGAGATGATTGCAAAAGTCCGGCGGCGTTGCTTCTCGCGGTCGACAAGGGGGTTGATCGTGGTCATCTATCCAACTGTAGGATCGTAAACATCGCAATGGCGACGTAGTGGCATGCGCTGGCGAGAATGACCATCAAATGCCACACGGCATGAAAGTACGGCGAGCGATGGTCGTTTTGCAGGAACAGGGTACCGACGGTGTAGAGCAGGCCGCCCAGGGCCATCATGGCAAAGCACTCGAGCGAGACTGAGCTGATCAGCGCCATGGCTGGCACCCAGCCCATCATGACGTACGACACGCTGGTCATGTTGTCGATCCGGTGCCGGGCGAACACCTTCGAATAGAACCCGGCCATCGCCATCAACCAGACGACGGCCAGCATCGTGGCCCTCAAGCCGCCGGTCAGGTAGGAAGCCATAAAAGGAGTGAAGGTGCCGGCAATCAACAGGTAAATCACTCCCTGGTCCAAAGCTCGCATGCGATGCCGCGATCCGGGCTCGCGCACCGCGTGCGAGAGCGTCGAAAACAGATACATCGCCGTCAGGCTCAGACTGTAGACCAGGCATGCGTAGAGCAGGTCGCTGCGGTGTTCGAGGACCAGCAGGTTCAGCGCGATGCCTGCGGGCACGCTGAGGACGAGCCCGAGACCGTGCGTCCAGGCATTTACCGTTTCCTGGGCAGCGTTCTCTTCGGTCCAACAAATCGCCATGTATGTCCTTCCGAGCAGCGGTCGTGTCTCACCGGCACATTATAGGAACTTTGGTCCCAGTGCGAAGTCTTTTTTGGCCGGCAGATGCGTGCATGTCAGGAGCGAACGGCGGCTTTCCGCAAGGTCAGCAAGCCGACGGCTGCGATGGCAACCAAGAAAACAAGGGAGAAAACCAGGGGCGCAAAGCGGCTAGTAGCCCCGGCCTCGGATGCCAGGCTCAGCTCGGCAGCCGTCGATTCCAGCTTCGCCGCTTCCGACGGTTCGGCAATCGACGCTTGGGCAGCAGCCACTGTGGTCGCTGCGTCCGGGCGAACTTCCTCGGAGCCCGCGCCCGAGGGGATCGCCACCAGTTTCGGTTCGAGTGCGGCGGAGGCGTGCGGTCCGGCTCTGGCGACACCGGTGGCCGCCGGCGTGACCCAGTCGATCAGTTTGCTCCAATCGGACTCCAGCAGCAGATCGAAGCCAGGGTTCAGCTCCTTGACCTGGCACGAACATGCCCCTACCAGAAACGCCGAAGAGCCCTCGATGTTCCGCGGCGATATTCCGCCGCCGACCAGCGGCAACAGCGCGCGGCTTCGGCCGAAAATCGGAAAGACCACCGGCTCGTTGACCGAATGCAAGTCGGGTTCGCTCCCGAGCAGCATCGCTAGAAGTCCTTGCTCATCCGCGTCGTCGCGGCCGACGCGAAGCAGTTCGAACTCGATCCGCAACTCGGGACCGCCGGTCAGCGCGTCTTCGGGCGAATCAGTCAGCGTCGGCAGTTGCAGCGATTGCTCGAGCGCTCTTAGCTCAGTCTCGAGCGTCGTCGCGGCTTGGGCGTCCTGGTCGGCGTTGCCGCTGTCGACCATCAACCAAACGGCGGTCAAGCCACCGGCAAGTCGCTGGACGATTTCTCGCCGCAGCGGCGAATCGAGCAGACGCGCCAGTTCGCTCTTACCCGCCTCGTCAGCCGAAGTCAAAGCCGCCGAGGCAATCGGCTGGTCGATCTCCAGATGCTCGGGATACTGAAGCACCAGCCGCGCAGGGCCGGTCAGTTCCCCTGCAGCGCGGGCTGCCGCCACCAGTGGCTCATCGGCCGGTTGTAGTGGCGAGCTGAGGTCGAGTGTGCGAATCGCCAGGTTCAGCCGCCCTTGAGAAGCTTTCTGGCGAAGGCTCTCGAGCTGAGCAAGCTCGGCAGAGGGCAGCGGTCCCTGGTGCAGCACGGTCGCTCGGTACTGGTCGGGTTGCCAATGGTCGAGCGCGTAGCGATAGACCGGCACGTTGCAGGCCAGCGCGACCGAGGCGGCCAGCACGCCGAAAGCTAGGGCGAGAAAGCCTGGTTGAAATCGCATGGTTAGTCCTGCTCGCTATCTAAACGCGTCAGTTCCAAACCCGATAACAGCGGCTGGCCGACTTTGGGGCGGAAGGAGATGTCGAGCCACTGGTCGAGCACGACGCGATCGATCGTATGCACAGCGGTCGCCCCTTGGTCGCCTCCCAGGCTGACGTCCTCAAGCACCGTTTGGCCCATGACGACGACGTCGAAACGCCGCTGCTCATTGGCCGCTTCGCGCGGCAATCCGAAGTGCAGCTTCAAGCGGTAGGCGACCTCCGACGGCGACTTGCTCGGCGAATTGTCAGCAGCGGCGTCTGCGATTGAGGGCTCGCTGTTTTGCGGCTTGGTGTCGGGCTGCGACGCATCGCTTGGCTGGTCGCTGTCGGACTTCTCCGGCAGCGCTTGCACGCTCAAGCGCAGGCCGGTCAAGCCTTCGACGCCCGAAGCGGCCACCCACGCGATCGATGCGTTGGCTCCAGCTTTTGTTCCCGCGAGCGTATGCGCGATCGACGTGGGATGGTCCTGAAAGAACTTGGGTTGACCGGTGAACTGGAGCCCGAAGTTCGGGGCGTCCCCGGCCACGGGCGGATACTCCAGCCACATGCGTCCGTGAGCATCGCGGCGATCGCCCGGGGCGCCGATATTCAAGGCCAGCTCTTGCACGCGTCCGTCCTGCGGAGCCAGTACGTCGGTATTGCTGATCGTCCAGGCATCCATTTCCGGCATGTGCACCAACGCCAGTGAAGTTTGGTTCTGGTAGGCGCAGCTACAGGTCCGCGTGTAGTCCGGAGCGTTGAGCACACCATCGGCCACGACCAGATTCGACGTGCAACCCGACTTGAAACCGCCAAAGTTGCCAGTGCCTCCTTCGGTCAGCAGGTCATAGAATCCGGCTGCCCCCGAGCGGAACGTCAGCAGGTTCTCGCTGGCGATGATGCTGTTACACCCGTAGGCACGCGTGATCTTCCAGGGTTGCAGTTTGCCGGTCAGCGAATTCTTGACCAGCTTTTGCGAACCGTCGACCAGCCGAAACGCGCCGGCGGATTCGGAGTACGCGTTGGCGTTGGTGATGATCAAGTCGTTGTGCAGCACGCACGGGCCAGAGTATTTCAGATCTTCCTTCTGCCAGACCAGTTCACCGCTCAGGCCGCGATAGACGGCCATGCCCTGCCCTGTCTCGGAGGAAAGCCGGTCGCTGGCCGCAGCACCGGCCTGCAGCAGCAGGTCATGCGTCTCGGAGTAGCCGAGCCAGGTTCCGAAAACTTGACCCGGTAATTGCCACGCAGTTTTTCCCGAGTGGGCGTCGAAGGCCAGAATGCGATAGGTGTCGGGATTCGACTTGCCGCGGCGGCGCAAGAAATCTTCGACCGGCTTGGGATTGCGATCGAGCGCGTAGATCAGCCCCTTGCCGGCGACGATGCCGTTGTGCCAAAAACTGTGATTGGCCTCGACCTTCCACAACTGTTTGCCGCTGTGTCGGTCGAACCCGACCAGCGCCATACTCGCGGCTCGGTCCAGCGATTTCACGGCGGCGGCCGGTTTCGGTTTGCCCGAAGTCGTCTTGGTCAGTTGGCTCTCGGCCGCAGCGTCGATTGCGTGGCGATCGCGATAGTGCGCGAAGCCGACGCCGCCGATCAGGACGTCTTGGAAAACGCCGATGTAACCCCATTCGTGCGGTTGATCGGGATCGGCTTGTGGCAATGCAATGTCCGTGACGCTCTGGCCCGTCGCCGCGTCGAGCACATGGCAGGTCGCGCCTTCGAGAATGTAGACGCGGTCGGCCGTGACGACGTAGTTGGTGCCGCGGGCATTGGCGCCGGGGATGTGCACCTGGTTATAGGCCGGATTGAGCGGCGTTTCTTTGTACGTGTCGTCAAAGTAGACATCGAACGTCCCCAGGTTCTTGAAGCGCCGCTGCCACAGCACGCGCCCCGTGTACACGTCTCGAGCGGTCAACGTATCGATGCCTTCGATAAATAGCCGGCCGCCAATGACTTGTTCCGGCGGCCCGTGTCCGTGGCGCGGCAGCACATCGTCATGGCTGACTCCGCCGAACCAGAGCACACCCAAGGGGAGCTTGACGCGCTGGTCGTCCGACTTGATCGTGTTGCCGATGTCGCCATGCTGGTGCGTCCAGGCGCCGGCTCCGGGCAGCGAACCGACGCGGCGGACGATCACGCCGCCAGCGAACGTTTCGATTTCGGCTCGCTCGAGCTGACGGCTGGCGACTTGCTGGCCGATCTGCGCGGCGGGCTGTGCGTCGGGCTGGGCGTCGGTCAGCAGGACCATCGCGCCGCCGTAGGGACGCACCGATTCGTATAGCCGCTCGAGCAGTCGCGGTTGCTCGAGCACTTCCATGGTCAGCTCGCGACCGACAAAGATCATGTTGGCAACATACGGAGGCGGCAGCAGGTCGCTGGCATCAGCCTGATGCACGGTGGTCGAGCCATACAAGCCGGCGCGATCGAGCGACGTGCGGAGCCGCTCGACGCGCTCGACCGAGGGATCGAAGACAGCCAGTTCGACGAAGTCGCGCCTCGCTGCCAGCGCCGTGACGAGCGCCTCATCGGCTGCGCCTAGCCACAACCCGTAGCCTTCAGCATCGCCTGCCTCGACCAGCTGCCGCGCCGCAGCGGCCGCGCTGCGATCGGCGACAGGCGCTGCGGGCGATTCGGCCGCTGGAGTTTTCGTTGACTTCGCCAGTTGGGACGAATCGGAGAGAGCGTTTGCCGGCGAGCCGCTGCCGAAAACGAATACTTGCCCCTCGAGCGTGACGACGACCAATTTTCCATTGGCAGCGATCAAGCGCTGGGCCGTGCCGGGAACCGAGGCGGTCCACTGCACGCGCGGCTGATCCTCGGCGGTCGCCGGTAAGCTGAGGGCCGTCAGCACGCTCGACGGTGCGACGGGCGATGCTCCAGCCGATGCGGCCGGCGGGGCGGTTGGCGCCGCAGGCAGGCCGGCTGCGAACAACGTTTGCCC
>JBQCJB010000964.1:0-7586 GCA_051953155.1 Aureliella sp.
GAGAGGGGGCTGGGGGGTGAGGGGCAAGCAGTACCGAGCAGCCTCAATCCACTCGTGACTCTCAATGGCTCGAATCGAACATCGCGATTCAACGAAGCGGCGATCGACACAAGAGGCAGAAAGCGCGAGTCCGCTTCGCGAAGCGCGTCGAGCGAGGCAGCGCGCCGCCATTTGCACTGCCAGGTTGATCGATGAGCTGGCTAGCGAGCGATCAGCTTCTCTGAATAAAAACCCGGTAAAACTCTGCAGTAGCTGCAATCGCTTGCACGGCCCAAGCTGAGGAGCGAATGAGATGCGACAAGACGATGCGTGCGGTGCAACCGCGTTTGCGACCGGTTGCGGTGAACTGGGCATGATCGGTCGTTCGCAGCCGATGCTGCGCATTTTCGACCAGATTCGCCGCGCGGCCCGCTCGGGCAGCTGCGTGGTCATCTCGGGCGAGTCCGGGACGGGCAAGGAACTGGTCGCGTCGGCTCTTCACAAACTGAGCGATCGCAGCGCGGGGCCATTTGTCGACGTCAACATTGCCGCGGTTCCTGAAAACTTGATCGAGAGCGAATTGTTCGGTCACGTCAAAGGCGCGTTCACCAGCGCGATGGCCGACCGCATGGGCTGCTTCGAGGCTGCCCACGGGGGCACGTTGTTCATCGACGAGATCGGCGAGTTGCAACTGCACTCGCAAGCCAAACTGCTGCGAACGCTGGAAACGCTCCGCGTGCGGCGCGTCGGGGCGTGCGAGGATCGCCAGGTCGACACGCGCGTCATCGCGGCCACCAACCGACGGCTGGAGGAAATGGTGCTGGACGGCAAATTCCGGCAGGACCTGTATTTTCGGCTGAACGTCATGACGATCTACTTGCCGCCGCTCCGCGAGCGGAGTGCGGATATCCCGCTGCTGGTCGACCACCTACTGGCCATGCTCTGCCAGCGGATGCGGCGAGCTGTGCCGGAGGTCGATCGACGGCTGCTCAGCTACCTGGAGCAACATGATTGGCCGGGCAACGTGCGGCAGTTGAAGAATTGTCTCGAGAGCATGCTGGTCATGAGCCCGGCCAGCAGGCTGACCATGGAAGATCTGCCGCCGCGACTGTTCCTCATCCAGCGTCGCGGCAAGCAAGCGCAAATTCCGGTCGGCATGACGCTGGAGAAGATCGAACGGGCGGCGATCGAAGGGGCTTTGATCCATTTCAACGGAGATCGGCGCCGAGCAGCTCGCTCGCTCGGCGTCTCGGTCCGCACCTTGCAGAGGAAGCTCCGCTTGTGGGCCGCCGCTCCGGCAGGTGTTCCGGCCTCGCGCGCCGAGCGCGACCCGGCGGACTGCCTGGGATGAGCCCCCAGCGCCATGTTCTCTTTCGGCGCGGTTCACTAAAAAGTGCGTAGCCCGACAACATCCAGCTCAACAACAGTCCAGTTCGAAAACATCCAGCCCGAACCATCTACTACCCCCGAGCCGCTTTCATGCCATTCAACGCGTTTCGCTGCTGGGCAGCCTGCGTCCTTCTGGTCGTCAACCTTGCCTGCGCTTCGGCGGTCCGCGGACAGGGAGCCCGAGCGTTTCTCGAAAAGGCTTGGATCGAACCGCAGGTCGGAGAGCGATTGCCCGCCTCGGCCGAGTTTCGCGACCATCAGGGTCGCGCTGTACAGCTGGCTGAACTGCTCGGCGAGCGACCGACGGTGCTGTGCCTGGTCTATTTTGAATGCCCGATGCTCTGTCGGTTGGCTGCCGACGGATTGGTGCGAACGGCGGCCAGCATCTCACAGCAGGTGGGCACCGATTACAACGTGGCGCTGATTAGCTTCGACCCGCGGGATACGCCCGAGCGGGCGCAGACCGCTCGCAGCGAAGCCCTGCGCCGCTACGGCAAGCAGAGCGACGGACGAGGCTGGTACTTCTTGACTGGCGAACAAAAGGCGATCGACCAGCTGACCCAGGCCGTCGGTTTCCATTACGCCTGGGATCCGAGCATCCAACAGTTCTCGCACGCTTCAGGCGTGGCCCTGGTGGCTCCTGACGGCACGATCACCGAATACCTCAACGGCGTCCATTTCGTCCCGCGCGACCTCTCCGCGGCGATCGAGCGCGCGGCCGCCACGCAGCTCGCCACCGCGCAGGAGACCAGCTTCGTGCGCTGTTATCTCTATGATCCGACGACCGGCAGACTCGGGGCCGCCGTCCAATGGTCACTGCGCGGGCTTGGAGCCGCTACCGTGCTGCTGCTGTGCGGCATGGTCGTTCGGCTGAGCTCCAACCCTACTACCGCGCAAAGGCAACCCTGATGCAGCTGACTGATCGGGCGGGCATGCCCAAACGCCTTCGAACGACGGCCAAACACAGCATTTGGCCCGGCGTCCTTTGCACGCTCGGCAGCCTGGCTTGCCTGGCTTGCCTGGCTCTGTGCTGGCCCGTGCCGCGGACGAGCCACGGACAAAATGGCTCAATAGCCGAGCGCGACAGCTCCGCAGTCCGACCGGGGCAAGCGACCATCGAGCGCGGCCGCTATTTGGTGCACGAAGTCGCCCACTGCGTCGATTGCCACACGCCACGCGATAGCCGTGGCCAGCTTCTGACCGATCGCCTGTTGACGGGCGCACCGATTCCGCTCCGCGGGCCGCAGTGGTCGGACGACTGGGCCTTTCAGTCGGCTTCGCTCGCCGGTCTCGGCAACTATGAGACAGCGTTTATCATCCGGCTGCTGACCAAGGGCCAGCGCTTCGACGGCTCGCGACCACGGCCTCCAATGCCTGTCTTTCATCTGACGGACGAAGATGCCGAGGCGGTCGTCGCCTATCTTCAGTCGCTGCCGACACCTTGATCGATCTGCAGAATCTGCGGATTGGCAGTCGATCAGCGGGCTGGCTTTCCTCCCATCACGGCTGCGTTATCAATTGAGTGGTTCAGCGCAGCTCCTGGCGATCGTAAGCGTCGATATGCTGGGCGGAAGGCAGGTCGTGGAGTACCGTTTCTTCCCAGCCGCGGGTGTGAAAATCTGCCAGCGTGCAGGTGACGGCGATCGCCAAACAGAGCAGCCCCGCACAGGCTGCCAACGTCATTGTCCAGCTCGAACTCGCCAGCCGCATGAACACCAGTGCGATCAGCAGCGTCTTAGCAACGGCGATCGCCAATGCCAACCAAACGTTCATCGGCCCCAGTGGCACAAAGCTGACAGCGATCGTGGCCACCAGCAGAGCGAGCAGGGCCGCAAAGGTCACCAGCAAACGTTTCGATTCGCTCCGATCGGCGTTCATCGCGAAGCCATCACCGTATCAAGTAGAACATCGGATACAGAAAGACCCACACCACATCCACGAAATGCCAGTACAGCCCGATGACGACCAGCGTATTGCGCAGGGCCGTTAGTTCGTCGACGGCCAGCACCGCCACGGCCAACGAACCGACCAGCACGATGCCGATCAGCATGTGCAGCGCGTGCAACCCGGTCATACAGAAGAAGAGGGAAAAGAACACTTCGGCGGCCCGTCCTGAAAAAGCAGCCTCAGCAAAGTCGCTGGTCTCGAATCGCGCCCCGGGGAACCGCCCGTTGCCGATCAGGTCTGCGTACTCGCTGAACTCCAGTCCCAGAAACGCGATTCCCAGCAGCGCAGCCAAACCCAGTCGTAGCGCAATACCGCGCCGCGCGGCAGCTCGATCCGAGGTGGACTCCATCACGTTGTCGCTCGACGCGACCAGCAGGCTGCCTCCCAGCAGCAGAGCGGTCATCAGCCCGCCCGACCACAAGTTCAGCTCGTGACTGCCGGCGACGAAGGCTGTGGCGTATTCGTAGCGGTACACGAGATAAGCCACGATCAGACCGCCGAAAAAGAGCATCTCGCTGGCCAGAAAGACCCACATACCCAGCGTGGCCGCGTGCTGTTGCTGCTCGGCCGAATCGAAGGGCATGCTGGCAGTCGTGGAAACTGACGGACTGTTCATGGCTCTCCCTCACCGATTGTCAGCTCGGCATGCGGCTCGGGGTATGCGTACGCAGGTTCGTCCACCGTCGGCGGCGTCAGAAAATTGTGCGTCGGCGGAGGAGAGGGTGTCGTCCACTCCAGCCCCGTCGCTTTCCAAGGGTTATCGCTCGCGCGCCGGCCGTATTTGAGCGACCACAGCAAGTAAATCAAAGGCAGCAGGTACCCCACGCCCAAGATCGAAGCGCCCAGCGTGCTCATCACATGAAAGACCTGGAACTCGCTGGGATACGAGTGGTAGCGCCGCGGGTTGCCGAGATAACCCAGTATGAACTGAGGAAAAAACGTCATGTTAAAGCCAACGAAGATGATCAGGGCACTGACGCGCCCCCACCATTCCGAATACGTCCGCCCCGAAATCTTGGGCCACCAAAAATGCAGGCCGCCCATACACGCCATCACCATGCCGCCGACCATGATGTAATGGAAATGGGCGACGATGAAGTAGGTGTCGTGCACATGCACATCAAACGCCAGCGTCGCCAAACAGATCCCGGTCAGCCCTCCGAGCGTGAACAGCCCGATAAAACCGAGCGCGTACAGCATGGGCGTTTTGAGAAAAATGGTTCCCTTGTATAGCGTCGCTGTCCAGTTAAAGACTTTGACTGCCGAGGGAATGGCCACCAGCATGCTCAGGAACGAAAACAGCAGCCCAGCGAACATCGATTGCCCGCTGACGAACATGTGGTGCCCCCAGACCAAAAAGCCCAAGGCTGCGATGCCCAGGCTGGCCATGGCCACAAAGGCGTACCCGAACAGACGCTTTCTGGCAAAGCAAGGCACGATCTCGCTGACGACGCCCATGCCGGGCAGGATCATGATGTAGACCGCGGGATGGGAGTAGAACCAGAACAAATGCTGGAACAACAGCGGGTCGCCACCGATCGCCGGATCGAAGATGCCCACGCGGAAAATCCGCTCGACCGCCACCAGAGCCAACGTCACGGCCAACACCGGAGTGGCCAGGACCATGATTTGGCTGGTAGCGTAGAGCGACCACAAGAAGATCGGCATTCGAAACCAGGTCAGCCCCGGCGCGCGGAGCGTGTGGATACTGACGATGAAATTCAATCCGGTCATGATCGATGAAAAGCCGGAAATGAAAATGCCCGTGGCCGCCAGGATCACAAACGTGTTCGCGTAAGTGCTGCTGTAAGGCGTGTAAAATGTCCAGCCCGTGTCGACACCGCCGACAACAATCATCGTCAGCGTAAATAAGCCGCCGAGCATGAATACGTACCACGACAGCAAATTCAAACGCGGGAACGCGAGGTCCCGTGCACCGATCATCAGCGGCACCAAAAAGTTGCCCAAAACATTCGGCACGGCCGGTATCAAGAAGAACCAAACCATGACGATGCCGTGCAGCGAAAAGAGTTTGTTGTAGCTGTCGGCCGATAGCATATCGCCGCGCGGGGTCATCAATTCCAGTCGGAACAACAGCGCCGCCAGCCCGCCGATGAAGAAAAAGAAGATCAGCGACAGCAGGTACAGGATGGCGATCCGCTTGTGGTCGGTGGTCAAGAGCCATGACCGCAGCGAGGTCCCGTCGTTGAGGTAGTTCGTCGTGGAACTCATCGGCTGCCTCCGCTGTCTTGGTCGTCGCTCGGGAGGCTTGCCGAACCGTTGCCGGGTCCGGCCAGCGGCCCGCTGGCGTCGGCGATCGACCGCAGATAAGCGAGGATTTCAAACATCGCTTCCGCGGATATTTGCCCTTCGTAGCTCGGCATCTTGGCCGTGAACCCGGGGCGTTTCTCAGCGGCAGGATCGAGGATCGAACGCCGCAAATAGTCGTCGTCCGCTTTGACCGTTCGTCCATCGGCCAGCGTTACGTTATGGCCGTACAGCCCCGGCAGCGGCGGCGCGAGCTGCCCTCCTTCGACCCGGCCGTGACACTGCAGGCAGCCAAGCGTCTCGACGTGACGCCGACCGGCCTGAGAGAGCGACTGGTCATCGCCGGCTTCCATCCAAGCCGCAAAATCTTCTGGCTGCATGACGACGATTTCACCGATCATCTTCGAATGTTCCGTGCCGCAGTACTCGGCACAAAAAAGATGGTAGCGGCCCGGCTTGAGCGCTTCGAACCACAGCGTCGTGTAACGTCCCGGCAGGACGTCTTGCTTGACCCGAAACGCCGGCACGAAGAAGCTGTGAATGACATCTTCGGAGATCAGCGTCAGCCGCATCGGCGTGCCCACCGGCACGTGGAGTGAATTGATCTCGCGCCGGCCAGCGCGATGCGCGGCTTTCCACATCCATTGCTTGGCCACGACATTCACCGCCAGAGCGGAATCCGGGGGACGCCGCGCGCGGATGTACACCGTGGCTCCCCAAAAAAACATCGCCATTAAAATGGCTAGAGGCCCGAGTATCCACGCGGCTTCGATCGCCCAGTGCACCCATGGCGGCGAGTCGGAGCGGCGATTCACTTCGCGCGAATGCCAGTAACGGGCGATGAACACAACGATCGCCAAGGCAATGCCCAGCGAAAAAAACGTGCATATGCCCAGCAGGGCCCAAGCGACGGTGTCGACTTCGACAGCCATGCGCGAGGCCGATTCGGGAAAGACGTGGAAGGACTGGTTCATCGGGAACTACCTCCCGAGCCGTCGCTATCCCCGCTGTCGTCGCTGTCGCCGCGACTCGCGCCGCCAGAGTCCCGACGCTTGGTTCGTCCCTCGGCCTGTACGCTCTCAGCGGGTTGCGACCATGAGGTCGCCATCTTGCCCTCGGACATGATCTCGATCGCGCGATCGATCGGAATGTGCGCGGTGGCGTGTTCCTCGTCCTGCCAACCGTAGCTGTTCAAACGCCGCTTCCATGCCTGCTCGTCTCGCTCGCGCTCGGCAGCTTGATTCGGTCGCACGCCCGGGGCAGATTCAGTCTGCTTCCACTCGGCTTCGACATTCACCAGCGGTCGGGGGGCGACGACTACGCGCACCACTAGAGTGATGATCAACAGCGCCACCAACACGATCGCGAAGAAGCCGATCCCGACAGCGACAATGCCGCCCACAGCCAACTTGTCCTCCTGATGCCCGCGGCGTTGCCACAGGCGCTGCGTATCGGCGCCACTCATGCCGGCTCCTCCTGAGCCACGGCCAGGCTCGGTTGCTGGATCGGGCTTGCGGGCACGCCCGCCCAGGCGATGGCGCGTGCGACGACGCCGACGGCCAGCACTAGCGCCGGGATCATCAGCCTCCCGCGCAGGGCCGCCGATGCGTTATCATCGGCCGGTAGGATGAACCAGGCCAGCTCGACGGCGCGCACGACCAGCAGCGACAGAGCCAGACTGCCGACCATTTTTGGCGATCGTTTGAAGCGATACGAGAGCAAGCACAAAAAGGGGACGACAAAGCCCAGCACAGCCAGCAGTGGCGTGACCACTCCCCACCAGGATGCCGAGCGCACCAGATAATACTCGGCTTCGTCGGGCAAGTTGCCACTCCACATGATCAAAAAGTGCGACAGGGAAAAATAGGCCCACAGCAGCAACATCGCCAGCAACAAACTGGACAAGTCCGCCAGCTTTTTTTCGGGCACTGCTCTGCCGGGCAACCAGCGCGGCCAAAAACCAACGCCGGCGATGGCGGCACTCAGCCCAGCCAACATCGCAC
>JBQCJB010000965.1:0-4965 GCA_051953155.1 Aureliella sp.
AACTGCCAAGCGATTTTTTCCAAGCCATGCAAGCAGAGATCGGCGGCGACGATCCGTCGTTACTCTTCCGCGGCAACGATCTGCAGCGCCCCGACAGCCAGGTAAAGCACAGCGATGTCGACGCGACCAAAGGCGGCGAGGGCCCTGCGGCAAGTGAGAGAACTTCCGACCAGCCGCGACCGCGGCCTGCGTTGCCGGTTGTCGTCGAAAAGATTCTCGGCGCCGACGAACCGCTGCCGCTGACGTGGCCCGTCATGGGCACGACGGGCTACGAATTTCTCAACACGCTCAACGGTTTGTTCGTCGAACCGCAAGGCATGAAGGAGATCCTGCGGACCTATGAGCGTTTTGTGCAAGAGCATGCCAGCTTCGAAGAAGTGGTTTATCAGTGCAAGCGACTGGTTCTCAGTGGACCGATGCAGAGCGAAATCCAGTTGCTGGGGCATCGGCTCGATCGCTTGTCGCATCACTCGCGCCACTCGCGGGACTTCACCCTCAATGCGCTCCAGTTTGCTCTCCGCGAAATCATCGCTTGTTTTTCCGTATATCGCACTTACATTCGCGATGGCTCGGTCAACCGTCGCGACGAACAAATCGTCCACCGTGCCGTCGCGCAAGCTCGCCGCCGGAACCCGGCGATCGAAAGCGAAACGTTTGAATATGTCAAAAACGTTTTGCTCCTGAACGAGCCGGAGACGATGGATGACCAGACATGGCGCCAGCGCGAACTACTGGTCGGTCGCTTCCAACAGGTCACCAGCCCGGTCCAGGCCAAGGGCGTCGAAGACACGGCCTTCTATCGCTACATCCCGCTGCTCTCGCTGGAGGAAGTCGGCGGTGAACCGACGGCCGCCACCAAGTCGATCGAAGAATTCCATCAGCAGAACTTGCAGCGACAAGAACTTTGGCCGCACACGATGCTGACGACGACCACACACGATACGAAACGCTCGGAAGATGTCCGAGCGCGCATCAATGTGCTCTCCGAGATTCCGGGTCAGTGGCGCAAAGCGCTCCAGCGCTGGCACCGCCTGAATCGAAAACACCTCCGCGAAGTCGACGGCGAACAAGCGCCCAGCCGCAATGACGAATGGCTGCTCTACCAGAGCCTTGTCGGCGTCTGGCCAACCTCGCCACCGAGCGCCGACGAGCGCAAAATCTTGATCGAGCGTCTACAGCAGTACATGGAAAAAGCCACGCACGAAGCGAAGGAACGCACGAGCTGGATCAGCCCGAGCGTCCAGTACGACACGGCGGTCAAAGAGTTCGTGGCCGCAATTCTCGCCGATGCTTCGAGCAAATTCTCGGTGGCTTTGGAGGAATTCGTGGCCAGCACGATCAATGCCGGCCTGCTCAATGCGGCGGCTCAAGTGCTGCTGAAACTAACCGCTCCCGGCCGCCCCGATATCTATCAGGGGCAGGAACTGTGGGACTTCAGCCTGGTCGATCCGGATAACCGCCGGCCAGTCGATTATCAACTCCGCAGCCATCTGCTCGGCGAGGTTCAGTTCGAAACCAGTTCTCCCGAACGGCATCTCGAATTTGCGAAACGACTGGCACAGAATCCACGCGACAATCGGCTCAAGCTGCTGGTCACGCGCTGCGGACTCCAGTTCCGACAGAAGCTCGGCTTGGGGCAGGCAGGCCTGCGGTATGTTCCGTTGGAAGTCTCCGGCCAGCGCTCGGATCACATTTGCGCCTTCGCGTGGTATCGCCCCGACGAAAGTGGCGGCGCGGGTGTCTGCGAAGGCATCGTTGTGGCTCCGCGCTGGTTTCAAAAGTTGACCAAGGGAGCTCTGGGGGGAACCGACAGCGCTGAGGACAGCGTTCCATCAGGCGCCATCGATCCGAAGCTTTGGGGCGACACCGCGCTGCATCTTCCAGCCGCCATCGATCGACCGCTGCTGAATCACTTTACCGGTCAAAGCATCGCTGGCAACCGCACGCAGCTGAGCCTCGCAGAACTCTTGAAGGACTTTCCGCTCGGGCTGTTGTCGTAGGCAAGCGCCAGCAAGCAGCGCGGCTGGCGCACCGCGCCCGGCCGGCAAGCGATCGTAGCGGATGGGTCGTCGGATCATTAGAATGAAAGATCCAACTCCCTCCTGGCGCCCAACAACGCGACTTGTTCGCGACCCCGCCCATGATGCGTTTCCCTTTCCATCGGGCTGCTGCAGCACGTTTCTGCGGGCGATTGCGTGCGCTGCGGCCAGTGCATCTTTGCTCGATGCTAAGTCTGCTTCTGTGGGCAAGGGCGGGTGCGTGTTCGAGCTTGGCAGACGATCGAGCCGGCGAAGGAGAGGGAAGTGCTGGCGTGAGCTACGAGCAGGATGTCGTTCCCGTCCTGCGCCAGCACTGCTGGGCGTGTCATGGCGACCACACGCAGGAATCGGAGCTGCGTCTCGATTCGTTGACGGCTGCCCTGCGCGGCGGCGATTCGGGAGAGCCGACGATTGTCCCGGGCGACAGCCGACGCAGCCACTTGATCGAGCGGATTACCAGCGAGGATGTCAACGCCCGCATGCCGCCCGAGGCTCCGTCGCTGACGCCGCGCGAAATCGAGCTGCTGAGCCGCTGGATCGACGATGCCCCGCTCTGGTCCGAGGCGCAGCGCGAGCTGGCCGATCCCAAAATCGAGCACTGGTCATTTCGCCCGGTGGTCCGCCCGCCGATCCCCGCTATCGAGGCGAACCATCCGCTGGACGCGTTCGTTAATGCCAGACTCGCCGAAGCGGGTCTAAGCTCGTCGCCTCGAGCAGAACGTCAACGCCTCATACGGCGATTGTTTCTCGTCATGCTGGGTCTGCCGCCCAGCCCCGAGCAGATCGAGAGCTTTCTTTCCGACCAGCGCCCAGACGCCTGGTTACGCCTGATCGATCGCGTGCTGGCAAGCCCGCGGTACGGAGAAAGATGGGCGACGTCGTGGCTGGACCTCGTGCACTTTGGCGAGACCAACGGATTCGAGACCAATCGCGAACGTCCCACAGCTTATCTCTACCGCGATTGGGTGATCGCCGCCTCCAACGCAGACAAAGCCTATGACGTCTTCATCAAACAGCAAATCGCTGGGGACGTGTTGGGTGAACCTGTCGCTGTTGGCTTTCTAGTGGCCGGGCCGCATGACATCGTCAAAGGCCAAGATGCGCTGCTGGGGCTGACACAGCGTCAAGACGAACTGACGGATATGGTCAACACAGTCGGCACTGCCTTCCTGGGCTTGACCGCAGGCTGCGCGCGCTGCCACAACCACAAGTTCGACCCGATTTCGCAATCTGATTTCTATGCGATGCAAGCCGTATTTGCCGGTGTTGAACATGGCGAGCGCGAGCTCCCCTTGTCGGCCGAAGCGGAGCTGCGTGCCCAGCAGTTGGACAGCCAAATAGCCACCCTGCGCGGTCGCCTCGCTCGACTTGCCGGCCAACGCGTGCTGCGCGAGAAAGTTAACCCGCGGCACAACATCGAAGAACTGGTTGCGATCGAGGCGCAATTCATCCGCTTTACAATCGACGCGACCAATGGTGCCGAACCATGTTTGGATGAGCTCCAAATTTTCTCTGCCGACGAGAACGTGGCTTTGGCCGAGGCTGGCGGTCTGCCGCGTTCCTCGGGCGATTTCGTCCATCCGCTGCACAAACTGCAACACATCAACGACGGACGATTCGGTAATTCGCGCAGCTGGATCGCCAGCACGAAAGCGGGTGCCTGGGTCGAAATCGAATTGCCCAGGCCTCGCCGTATCGATCGGATCGTTTGGGGAAGAGATCGCCAAGGCAAGTACGCAGACCGCCTGGCGATCAAGTACCGCATTGAAGCCTCGCTCGACGGTCGCAATTGGCAGCTGGTGGCCAGTTCCAAAGACCGCGTGCCACCTGACGGGCCGGCTGAGACTGCAGCGGTTGATTTCGACACGGCGCATTTGTCGGCCTCTGATGCTGCGCTCGCGCAGAGTGTTTTGGCGGAGCTTCGCGGGCTGGAAAAGGAAAGAGCAGGGCTGGTGGCCGCGACACAGGTGTACGCGGGCAATTTCCGTCCGCCGCCGGTGACGCATCGGCTTTATCGTGGCGACCCAGCCGCGCCGCGGGAAGTCGTGCCGCCTGGCGCGATTGCGGCCCTTGGCAAGTTGGACCTGGCCACCGACGCCCGCGAGCCTGAGCGGCGTCTGGCCTTGGCCCAGTGGATCGCGCGAGCGGACAATCCGTTGACCGCTCGCGTCATGAGCAACCGTCTGTGGCAGTTTCACTTTGGCGCCGGAATCGTCGACACGCCGAGCGACTTCGGGATCAATGGCACGCGGCCGACGCATCCCGAGCTGCTCGAATGGTTGACCACTGAATTTGTGCGCCGCGAGTGGTCGCTGAAGCAATTGCATCGGCTCGTCCTCACCTCCGATACGTGGCAACAAAATAGCCGCGGGCACTCCGCCGGATTAGAGAAGGATGCCCAATCCCGATTGCTGTGGCGATTTCCGCCGCGCCGGCTCGAGGCGGAAGGCATTCGCGATTCGATGCTGTCGGTAGCGGGCACGCTCGACCTGGCAAGCGGCGGCCCAGGATTCAGTGCCTTTGAAGTCACGCTGGAAAACGTCCGCCACTACTTCCCGAAACAAACGTACGATGCCAGCGACTGGCGGCGGATGATTTACATGACCAAGGTGCGGCAGGAGAAGGATTCGACCTTTGGGCTCTTCGATTGTCCGGACGGCAGCCAGGTCACGCCGCGTCGCAGTCGCTCGACGACTCCGCTGCAAGCCCTCAACCTGCTCAACAGTAGCTTTGTCAACCAGCAGGCCGAGCTGTTTGCTCAGCGGCTCGCACGCGAAGCGGCTCCCACACCTGAGCGCATTTCCCGCGCCTACATGCTGGCCTTTGGGCGTTTGCCGGGAGACGCCGAGGTCGCCGACGCGGCCGCATTGGTCGAGCTCGGCGGTTGGAAAGAGTTCGCGCGCGCGATTTTCAATGCCAACGAGTT
>JBQCJB010000966.1:0-9860 GCA_051953155.1 Aureliella sp.
GCCCCATTTTCGGCCGATGCACCTCGAAGCGGCCATCAACGCGGGCAAGCACATCTTCTGCGAAAAGCCGATCGCGACCGACCCGACCGGCGTTCGCAAAGTGCTCGAACTGTCCAAGCTGGCTGAAGAGAAAAAAATCAACCTGGTCTCCGGTTTGTGCTGGCGGTACGACGTCGGCGTCAAGGAAACGATCAAGCGGATCAAGGACGGCGCGATCGGCGACATCGTCAATACGCAAGAAAACTATTTGACCGGTACGCTTTGGCAGAAGACGCGCCAGCCCGCCTGGTCGGACATGGAGTACCAGCTCCGCAACTGGCTCTACTATCACTGGTTGTCCGGCGACCACATCGTCGAACAGTTCATCCACAGCCTCGATAAATCGCTGTGGTTGCACGACGACGAACCGCCGAAGTTTGCTTACGGACTGGGGGGGCGGCAAGTCCGCACCGGCGAAGAGTTCGGCGACGTGTACGATCACTTTTCGGTCGTCTACGAATGGCAGGACGGCACGCGCACCTTCGCCCACACGCGGCAAATGGCCGGCTGCATGACCGAGACCGAAGACTATATCTATGGCACCAAGGGTACGGCCAAGGTTCTGGCCAACCAGATCATGGGCCCGAATGCTTGGAAGTTCCAAGGGGACAAACCGAGCATGTATGACGAAGAGCATCGCGAGCTGTTTGCGGCTATCCGCGACGGCCGGACGATCAACAACGGCAAGTACATGTGCTACAGCACGTTGATGGCCATCATGGGCCGGGAAGCCTGCTACTCGGGAGCCAAGGTCGAGTGGGACAAGCTGCTTAACTCGCCTCTGGATTTGTCGCCGCCGAGCTACGACTTCGGTCCGGCCCCAGCGGTGAAAGTACCGATGCCCGGCGAATACAAACTAGTGTGAGTAGGCCGTTGAAGGTTGTGCACATCATTCCGACCCTCGATCAAGGAGGGGCGGAGAAACAGCTCTGTTTACTCAGTGCACATCTGGACCGCTCGCGCTTCGAATCGCACGTCGTCGTTCTGACTCACACCGGGCCGCGCGAAGAGACCTTGCGCGCCCAGGGCGTGCAGGTTCATCCGATTCTCAAACGCGGCAAGTTCGATCCGGCCGCCTACGGGCGGCTGAAAGCCAAGCTCCGCCAGCTGCAGCCCGACATCGTGCACACGTGGCTGTTCGCCGCCAATAGCTATGGCCGGGCGGCTGCTCGAGCCGTCGGCGTGCCGGTCATTATTGCCGGCGAACGCTGCGTCGATCCTTGGAAGAGCTGGTGGCACCTGGCGATCGATCGTTACTTGCTGAAGTCGACCACGGCGGTCGTCACCAACACCACAGCCGTCACCGACTTCTACGCGTGGCGCGGTTTGCCGATCGACCGCTTCGTCGTCATCCCGAACGCGGTCGAAGCCCCCACCGGCCCGCGCTCGACTCGCGAAGAAGTTTGCGGCACGCTCGGCATCGAGCCGCGCGACAAACTGGTCATGGCCATTGGCCGGCTGTGGCCACAGAAAGGTTATCGCGATCTCATCTGGTGCGGTGAACTGCTGCACGTCGCCTATCCGCAGGTTTGGTTCGTGATCGTGGGCGATGGGCCGGAGCGAGCGCGGTTGATGCATTACCGCGATCAGGTGCGAGGCGAAGACTCGGTGCGTTTCGTCGGAGAGCGCACTGATGCAGCTCAGTTGCTCAGCGGCGCCGACGTCCTCTGGAACGGCAGCCTGTACGAAGGCCAGTCCAATACGATCCTCGAAGCCATGGCCCTGGGCATACCGGTCGTGGCCAGCGATATCCCCGGCAATCGCGATCTGGTCCAGCACGAAAAGACCGGCTACCTCGTCAAGCCTGGCGACGTATCGTCGCTGGTTCGACGAACGAACTACCTGCTCAATAACCCCGAGGTCGCCCAGGCCCTTGGGGCGGCCGGCCAGGCGCGCACGCGCGACGAGTTCTCGGTTAAACTAATGGTCGAGCGTCATGCCGAGCTGTATGAGCGACTGGTGCACCAAGCGCAGCGCTAAGACCGTCAGCAGGAGAACGGGTCATGTTCTCGAGCCAACCTTCCGCAGTGCATTCTCCGGGCACTGAAGCACTCCGCCACCAGCCGCACGGGCACGCCTTCGCGGCGTTCAGCCCGCTCCAGCGCGAGGGATTGGTCGTCGCCTCGCGGCGCAACATGCTCAAGGCGAGCATGTCGGGGCTGGCCGGCTTGAGCCTACCGGGTCTGCTGGCCGCGCGAGCCGGCGCCGGGCCCGCCGCTGCGGCCAAGCAGAAAAGCGTCATTCTCTTGTGGATGACCGGCGGTCCGAGCCAGATCGACACCTGGGATCCGAAACCCGACCGACCGCTGCAGAACCGCGGGCCCTTCGGCGTCACCAAAACGAAGCTGCCAGGCGTCATCATCTGCGAACATCTGCCCAAGCAGGCAGCCATGCTCGATCGTTTTACCCTCATCCGTTCGGTCGATGCGCGGCATAGCAATCACGAACCGAACATGGTCTTTCAAACCGGCAATCTGGCAGCGGAACCGCGGACCAACCCCGAGGCGGGCACCTTTCCGGCGATCGCTTCGATCGTCGCCCAGCGGCGCCAGGCCGTGTCCGGATTACCGCCGTACATCGGTTTCTATCGCTCGCGTTCGCACATCGCCTTCGGCGGTGCGATCGGTCAGCAATACGATCCGTTTCAGGGCAACAGCGCCGCTCGCTTGCCCATCTACGACGTCGTCGGCAAAGACTCGGGCAAAGTCTCAGCTGCCGAGATGTTCCAGTTTCCAGGCGGCCTCGACTTCCAACGGCTGGCCGATCGCCGGCAACTGCTCCGCTCGCTCGATACGCTCCAACGGAACATCGATGCCTCGGGCACGATGGAAGCGGCCGATACATTCCAGCAGCAAGCGGTCGATCTGCTGCTGGGCGAGCAAGCGCGCGAGGCGTTCGATCTGAGCCGAGAGTCCGAAGCGACGCGAACGCGGTACGGGACGCATCTCTGGTGCCAACAAGCCCTGCTCGCGCGGCGCTTGGTCGAGGCTGGCGTGGCGTTCGTGACGCTCGACCTGAGCTACCATCCGGCCAGCGGCACTTGGGACAACCACGGCGACAACATTCCGCCCTACGGCGGCATCTCCAAAGGTTTGAAGCCGCTGCTGCCGCTGATGGACCATTTGCTGACGACGCTGGTCAGCGATCTGGAGCAGCGTGGGCGTCTGGACGACGTGCTGGTCATCGCGATGGGCGAATTCGGGCGGACGCCGAACATGGGCACGCAAGGGAGCAGCGATGGGCGCGACCACTGGCCCAATGTCATGTCGATGTGCCTGGCCGGCGGCGGGCTGCGGCACGGACAGGTCATCGGCGCGACTGAGCGCGACGGCGGCTCAATTCGCCACCGTCCGGTAACACCCGGCGACCTGGCTGCGACGATCTACCGATACTTCGGCGTACCGCTCGACGCGCAGTACGTCGACCACCGCGGTCGCCCGCGCAATATCGTCGAAAAAGGCTCGCCGATCGCCGAGCTCGGTTTGTAGTACAGCCGTGCGGCTCGACTACTTCTTCCACTGCCCATCGATAAACCGCCAGGTGTCAGGCGTCGGCGCGGCATCGCGAAGCAGTTTCGGCAGGCGAGCTGCGCGGACGTTGTCGTAGCAGGTCAACTTGGCAAAGCGGATCAGGCTGGCCGGAATGCCGACCGCTGTAAAACCAGGGTGGCCGGTGGCTGGATAAGGACCGCCGTGGTTCATGGCGGAACTGACGGCAACGCCAGTCGGCATCTTGTCATTGAGCAACCGGCCGACGCGGCGCGTCAGTTCCGGAGCGATCGCAGCGTAGGCCGCATCGTCGCTGCCGTTTTTGGCCGAGTACACGCAGCCGGTCAAGTTGCCCTCGAGCGACTGGATGATCGCGAGGACTTCGTCGAGCGAGGTAGCGACGACGACGAGAGTCGCGTTCCCAAAGGCCTCAGTCTGAAAGATGTGCGGATCGCTAAGGAACTTTTTAGCCGGCACGGTCAGCAGGGTGTTGCTCACACTGCAGCGGCCGTCGATCGCCTGGCCGCCCACCTCGAGCTTGGCGCCTGCCTTCGATAGCGTCTCGATCGCTTTCGTAAGCGACCGGCACACGCCGCTGGAGAGGAGCGTTCCGGCTGGCGCGGTGCGGTACTTCTCGGTCACGCCAGCGATGAATTGATCGGTTTCGGCGCCGGCCATCATCACCACCAGTCCGGGGTTGGTGCAGAACTGGCCCGTGCCCATCAGAGCGCTGCCGACGAATTCGTCGACCAGTTCCGCTCCTCGTTCGCTCAGCACCCCGGGCAGAATGACCAGCGGATTGACGCTCGAAAGTTCCAAATAGATCGGCTTGCCCGCTTTGTCGGCAGCCGCCTTCAGAGCCAGACCCGCGTGCCGCGAACCGGTATAGCCGGTCGCGCCGACCCGTGGATCGCTGACCAGCCGCGCACCATCTTCATGCCCCAGGCGATAGATCAACTGCACGGTCGCTCGCGGCAGGCCGGTGGCTTCGACCGCCGCGACGGCCAGTTCCCCCAGCCGCCGCGTCGTGGCCGGATGGGAGGTGTTGGCCTTGGCAATGACTGGGTTGCCCGCGGCGATCGCGGCGGCGAAATCTCCGCCGGCAACGCTGTTGAAAGCGAATGGAAAATTGTTGGGGCCGAAGACGCAGATCGGTCCTAGTGGCTCGTAGCACGACCGGATGTTCAGCTTGGTGTCGATCGTCGGCAGAGCCCACGAACCGCTGCGGGTTGCTGCGGCCGCTTGGCGAAGTTGGCCCGAGGTGCGCGGCAGTTCGACTTTCAGCAGTCGCGGTTCGACCGGCAACGCGGTCTCGGTGGCCGCCAGTTCCGACAACTGCGCCGCGTTGGCGTCGATCCGCGCGGCATAGTCCTCGAGGAAAGCGGCAATGCGTTCCGGTTCCAGTCCGCGGAGTTCCGCCGCGGCCGAAACGGCGGCCTCTAGGATCCGCTCGCAGTCGTCCCAGGAACTGACTGGAAATCGCTCGTCGAGGGCTTCCCCCTTGGCCGGGTTCATCGCCTGGAACGACTCATGCGAGGCAGAGGCTTGCCAACGGCCGTCGATCAGGACCGGAGCGAGTTTGGATTGGGTTGCGGTGGCCATCGAAATTGCGCCCTTATCGAAAGAGTACGGTCAACCTTGTACGATGTCGTTGGTCAGCGTGCCGATGCCGGCGATGGTGATCGAGACGCGGTCGCGCGGTGCGAGCGTAAACGGGCTGTCGGGCACGATGCCGGTGCCGGTCAACAGGAACGCGCCGCTTGGAAAACTGTTGTCGCGTCCCAGCCACTCGATCAGGCCTTCGAACGTGCGAGCCATCTGGTCGGCCGACGTCGCTTGTTCGTAAACGCACTTGCCGCCGCGCTCGATCCGCAGCGAGATCGTGATGTCGGCCTTCGGCGGCATGGCTTCGGCCAGCGTAATCCAGGGACCGAGCCCACAGCACTGGTCGTAGACCTTGGCTTGCGGCAGGTATAGCGGGTTGTCCCCTTCGATGTCGCGCGAGCTCATGTCGTTGCCGACCGTGTAACCGACCAGTTGCAATTTCGGCGACAGGACCAGCGTCAATTCCGGCTCGGGGACGTTCCAGGAAGCGTCCTGGCGAATCCGCAGCGGTCCGAGGTGCCCGCTGCAGCGGTGCGGCGTGGCTTTGAAGAACAGCTCGGGCCGGGGCGACACGTAGACGCGGTCGTAGCAGCTGGCCGCGGTCTCCGACTCTTCCATGCGCGCGGTCTGGCTACGTTTGTAAGTGACTCCCGCAGCCCAAACCTCTTGGTTATCGATCGGCGGCAAGAAGTGCGCTTGGCTGACCGCGATGCTCTGGCCCGTCGAGGGCAACTGCTCGGCGACCGACAGCGGCGACTGGCTAGCCAAGATATCGGCCAACGTCTGCAAACCCGCTTTAGCCAGATCGAGCACGACCTGGCGGTCACCGTCGACGCGCGCCACCACCGACTGCCCCGAACCCACGCTAAACTTGGCAATTTGCATCTATCGCTACCTCTGGAAGAGCCTCAAGAAACGCCCGGACGTCTATGCGCGCACCAGCCCCAGGGCGGCTGCGTACCGCTCGGCGGGCGCGCGATGCCGTCCCATCCTATGTCCGATCGATGCAAATGATAAGTATGGGTCAGCCTAGGCTGATTGGGCGGTGGCTTGAGCGCTCAGTTCGAGCAGTTTCTCGTTGCCCAGGCGGGCGCAGAAGTCGCCAAACGACTCGGCTCCGTCGCGCATCTGCTTGAAGGCCACGAACAGCGGCACCAAAGTCGGGACGATATCCTCCAGCGGCACGAGGTCCTTGTGGATGAAGTTCAACCGCGTGCCGAGCAGCGATCCGCCCAGGAAGAGCGTGTATTTGCCTTTGGTCTTGCCGACCAAGCCGATGTCCGCGTTGTAGGGGCGTGCGCAACCGTTGGGGCACCCGGTCATCCGCACCGTAAACTGTTCCTTGTCCAGGGCCAGACGCGCCAGTTCGCGTTCCAGTTCATCCATGACCGAGGGCAGCACGCGTTCGCTTTCGGTTACGGCCAGGCCGCAGGTCGGCAGAGCCACGCAGGCCATCGACCATCGCCGCGCTTCGGCGATCTCTTCCGAGAGAGGCAGATTGTGCTTGCGGATAATATCTTCCAGCGTCGCACGGTCGGCCGCTTGGATGTCGGTAAAGAGGATGCTCTGCGTTGGCGTCAAGCGGATGCCGGGCGCGAGCGTCGCACAGATTTCGCGAATGGCCGATTTCCAGCGGCGGTCCTGGCTGTCGTACAGCCGACCATTTTCGACGTTCAAGCCATAGAACCAGAGCCCGTCACCTTGCTCGTACCAACCCAGGTGATGGTCGACCCCGCACACATCGTCGCTGGTGCACTCGGGGATCGGCTGGCCGAAAACCTTTTCGACTTCGGCCTTGAACCATTCCATGCCGCGGTCGGCGATCAGGTATTTCATGCGCGCCGTCTTGCGATCGGCGCGGTTGCCGTGATCGCGCTGGACCGAGATGACCGCTTCGGCAATGGCGAACACCTGGTCGGGCGTGATGAAGCCCAGGCGTTTGGCCAGGGCCGGAAACGTTTTCTTGGCGCTGGGCGTGGTTCCGAAGCTGCCGCCGACGACGATGTTGTAGCCGATGATCTTGCCCTCGCGGACGACGGCGATGTAGCCGAGGTCGTTGGTATAGACGTCGACGCAGTTGTCCTCCGGTAGCGTGATGGCCGTCTTGAATTTGCGCGGCAAGTAGGTCTTGCCGTAGAGCGGCTCTTCGGTCTCCTGGGAGGTCGGTTCGGCCGGCTGGGAGAGGAGCGTTTCTTCGCCGGTGTCTTCGTCCTTGACCCACAGTTCGTAGTAGGCTCGCGTGCGCGGTTCGAGGTGGGCCGAGAGCCGTTCAGCCAGTTGCTGCATTTCGGTGTGGATGCCGTCCTTGTACGGAGCTGGGCAGCACATGATGTTGCGGTTGACGTCACCGCAGGCCGCGATCGTCGAGAGCTGGACCTGGCTGATGCGATGGAGCGTTTCGCGCAGCCGCGACTTGGGGATCGCGTGCAACTGCAGGGCTTGGCGCGTGGTGCATTTGAGCGTGGCGTTGCCGATCTGGTCGCAGAGGTCCAGGTGGGCGATCAATTGTTCGGCCGAGAGTTTGCCTCCCGGGATCCGCGTGCGGGTCATCATCGAGTAGACCTTGCCGCCGGTGCCGCGGGCGTCGCGGTCGTCCTGCTGGTAGGTGCCGTGAAATTTCAGCAGCAGCTGATTTTCCTTGTCGAACTGGTCGCTATCGCTGGCCAAGTCTTGGGCGATCGTGCCGCGCAAGTAGTTGCCTTTGATCTTGGCGGCTTCCGGTGGGGTCAGCGATGAGTCATCCGACATGACGACGTGTCTCTCAATTGGAAATGAAAAAAGATCGTGTGGTGGCGGCATGCGGCCGCCGGCTAGACCGGCCCACGGCCAGCGCAGCACTGGCCGGCCGGCCCCAATAGAAGAAATATGCGAAAACGCCTTTCAAGCCAAGAGCTTCTTGGCGGCCAAGGGTTCGCAGTATAGTGCAGATAGGCAAACTGTCCGAGGGCGGTTTGCGGGCATTGGCAGGCTCAAAAAGTCACCGCAGAGCTTGACTGGGGCAGCTCAGGGCCACCACAATGCTGGTGCTATGCTAATTGAAAAGCTCGATCGCGGCTTGGTCGTACATGCGCCTGCGAAAGTCAATTTGTTCTTGGAAGTGCTGGGCAAACGCGCCGACGGATATCACGAGATCGACTCGATCATCTGCCCGGTAACTTTGTTCGACGAACTGACTTTTCAAGCCGATGACTCAGGACGCATCGAGTTCTCCATCAGCGCTGGGCAAGCGCACAGATGCCGCAGCGCGACCGATGACCCGGCCGACCGCGAGGCCGAAGATCCCGCTTGGAAGATTCCCGTCGATAGTTCGAACTTGGTAGTGCGAGCGCTGGCAGCGCTCCGCTCGGAGCTCGGCATGCGGGGCGGCTGCCGCGTCGAGTTGCGGAAGAACATACCGGCCGCAGCTGGACTCGGAGGAGGCAGCTCAGATGCCGCCGCGGCGATCGTGGCGGCGCTAGCGCAGTGGAGGCGGTGGGATCGTCGGCTGGCCGAACGCGTCGGCGGAAAGCTCGGTAGCGATATCCCGCTCTTCTTTGGCGATGAGGAAAACGGCATCGGATTAGCACGAGCAACCGGACGAGGCGAGCGCATCGAGATGTTATCGGGCCGACCACCATTGTGCTTTGTAATTTCTCATCCCCCGGTCGGTTCCTCGACCGCCGAGGTTTACAGGCTGTGGCAGCAGGGCGACCGGCCGCTCGCCGACGGACACAGCCCTGACCGGCAGCGCACCGATCGGCCGCAGAGTGAACGGCAGTCGGCCGGCTGGCCGATGGTCGAGGCGTGCCGTCGAGCTGCGACCGAGAAAGGATCGGAGGAAGCGGCCCGGCAGGTGGAAGGAGAGCTGTTCAATGCTTTGGAGCCACCGGCCAGCCGTCTCAACGACTGGATCGGTCGCCAACTGGGAGGCTTTGCACAGCTGGGCAAACCGGCGGCTGTCATGACTGGCAGCGGTTCGGCGTGCTTTTCGCTCGTCGCCAGCCCGGAAGAAGGACGAGAGCTTGTTGACAAATTGATCGCATTTGGATTGCCCCGGGCCTACGCGGCTCAGGCATGGTATGCACCACCTATTGAAGAACAACTAGAACGCATGTCTTGACGGCCGGTTTCCGGACCCTTGGGCGATCGCGAGCAGCACCCGAAAAAAGCTCCTTCGCCCGCGGTTTCGGTCGGCCGCTGGAATTCCCTGCCACAGCGGAGCCAAGTGGATCCACGTTCCATGCACGAAGGAGCTGAGACGGTGGAGATTACCGAGGTTCGTATCAAACTGATGGAGGAGTCGGAGGACAGGCTCCGGGCCTTCTGCTCGATCACGTTCGACAATTGCTTTGTCGTTCGCGATCTGAAGATCATCGAAGGCAGCCAGGGACCGTTCGTCGCCATGCCCAGTCGCAAGCTGACGTTCCGCTGCAGCCGCTGCGGCAACAAAAACCATCTCCGCAGCAACTTCTGCAATCAATGCGGTTCGCGGCTGCGCGAGACGCGCGAGCAGCGCGAGGAGGAAATGCCCAACAAGCTCTACGCCGATGTCGCCCACCCGATCAACCAGGCCTGCCGGGACTTGATTCAAGCCCGCGTCGTCGAAGAATACGCTTTAGAGCTCGAACGAGCCAAGCAGCCCGGGTACGTGTCGCGCTACGACGATGCCTACGAAGGGCACGACGCCTCTCCACCCCATGCCAAGTCCTCGGGAATTTCGCACGAGCGTGAAACCTCTGTTCCTCCTTC
>JBQCJB010000967.1:0-8539 GCA_051953155.1 Aureliella sp.
AGCTAAGAAGGTGAACAACACCTGCGTGCACGTGCAGGTCCTGTGCGCCAGCCATCGAGACGTATGTTCATGACGACGGTCACGGACACTTGGCAATCTTCGGAAAATCCTTGTCAGGTTTCGTTAGCGGATTTCGCACTATGCATGGTGGCACAAGACATTCGTCCGACGTTGACGTCGTTCGAGACTGATTCGAAAACCTGCGTCGGACCTTGGACGGTGAGGATTTGCGAATCTTCGGTGTTGCAGTGAGTGCCTCAACCTCGGATTACTTGTGGCGACGTGCCCCTGCGAGTCACGACGATGACCGAACAGAATCCGGAACAATCGATCTTCCTGCACGCGATCGAGCTGGCCTCCGCGGTGGACCGAGCCGCATACCTCGATCGAGCCTGTGGAGATGGTTCCGAGTTGCGCGCCGGAGTCGATGCCCTGCTAGCTGCGCACGACCGGCTTAGCGGTGCGGCACCGCGCCCTATCCAACCCGAACCGACGCGGGCGCCATGGGCACTGCGGGGCGAAGACGCTGGCCGGGCGATCGGTCCTTATACGCTGCTGGAGCAAATTGGCGAAGGCGGAATGGGTGCGGTCTGGATGGCCGAGCAGCGGGAACCTATCCGACGCCGAGTGGCTCTGAAGGTGATCAAAGCGGGGATGGATTCGAAGCAGGTGCTGGCCCGCTTCGAGGCTGAACGGCAGGCCCTGGCGCTGATGGACCATCCGAACATCGCACGCGTGCTCGACGCGGGCATGACGGGCACGGGGCGCCCGTACTTCGTGATGGAGCTGGTCAAAGGCGCTCCGATCACTCACTATTGCGACGATAAGCACCTGTCGGTGCGCGAGCGGCTGGAGCTGTTCGGCGACGTGTGCCGGGCCGTGCAGCACGCTCATCAGAAGGGGATCATTCACCGCGATCTCAAGCCAAGCAACATCCTTATCGCTCCGTTCGACGGCAAGCCGGTGGTGAAGGTGATCGACTTCGGCGTGGCCAAGGCGACCGGGCAGCGGCTGACCAACGCGACCTTGTTTACCGGCTTTGGGGCCGTCGTCGGTACGCCGGAGTATATGTCGCCGGAGCAGGCGGAGATCAATAACGAAGACATCGACACGCGCAGCGACATCTACTCGCTGGGCGTCTTGCTCTACGAGCTGTTGACCGGCTCCACGCCGTTGACGAAGAAACGCGTCAAAGAAGCGGCGCTGTTGGAAGTCCTGCGAGTGATCCGTGAGGAAGAGCCACCCAAGCCGAGTACGCGTTTGAGCAGCACAGAGGAGCTGCCGTCGATCTCGGCCCAGCGGCATACCCAGCGGCACACCGAGCGGGCAAAGCTGACGAGCCTGGTGCGTGGCGAGCTGGACTGGATCGTGATGAAAGCGCTGGAGAAAGACCGCTCGCGGCGATATGAAACCGCCAGCGGACTGGCTCGCGACATCGAGCGGCACTTGCACAATGAGACGGTGATTGCCTGCCCGCCGTCGCTCGCCTATCGGCTGCGAAAGGCCGCCAGGCGATACACGTCCGCCGTCGCCACGGCGGCCGCCATCGTCCTGTCGCTCGTTCTTGGCCTGATCGGCACAACCTGGCAGGCGATCCGAGCGAAGGTCGCGGAACATAATCTAACCGTTCAGCGCGACTTGGCCGTCAAGAGTGAAGGTGACGCACGCGCGAGCTTGCGGCGCGCCCAGAATGCAGAGCAGATCTCCCAAGAGAATCTGTGGAAGTCGTATCTGGACCAAGCGCAGGCGCGACGCTTTAGCGGCCGGATGGGTCGGCGATTTGAAAGCCTGTCGGCGCTCCAGAAGGCGGCAGAGATTCGCCCCTCGCTGGAGCTGCGAAACGAGGCGATCGCTTGCATGGCATTGGTGGATCTGCGCGTCGCCAAGGAGTGGGAGGGGGCGCCCGGCGGATCGAATGAAACGACCGCAGTGTCGTTGGACCCGAAATTCGAGCTCTACGCTCGCAGCGATGAAAAAGGCAATATTAGCGTCCGGCGCGTTGCTGACGATCGAGAAGAACAGCTATTTACGGGGCCGGGTAGTCCATCGTGGACGTTGCGATTTAGCCCTGATAGCCAGTTACTCCTCGCCACGTATTGCCAGGAAGGAGCTTCTGATCTCGGGCAGTTCTCCCTTTGGAATCTTGCCTTAGGCAAAACCATCCTGAGAATCGAGCCGCCAACCAACCAATCGGCGATCGATGGCAGTGCAGAAAGCGCCGTCGTTGCATCGGCGATCGACTTTAGTTCTGACAGTCGCATGGTTGCCATTGGGCGGCCTGATCGGTCGATTCAACTTTTCAGCACTGTAACGGGCGGCGAGGTCGCACGGCTGCGATCGAGCGTTGTTTGCCACAGCATTGGTATTAGTCCAACTGGCGATCGCATCCTCGTCAGCAACTTACATGAGAACACTGTGGAGGTCCTGGATTGTGAAACGGGGAAGGTGCTTCACAGGCTCTCGTGCTATCGGCCCTTACGCCCCGCATGGCATCCCGATGGGGTTTGGTTCGCGGTGGGCTCGGGCTCCAAAATTGCACTCTGGAATGCGGCCACTGGAAAACTGGAACGAGAATGGGAAGGACATCCCCACAGCGTCGTGGACCATCTCGCGTTTAATCATGCCGGCAATCTTCTCGCCACCTCGTGCTGGGCGGGCCGATTGGCGCTCTGGGATCCCTACAGCGGCAAAAGGCTCCTGGAAGCGCCTGATCACGCCTCGCGCGGACCGCATTTGCAATTCAGTTCTGACGACAAGTTACTCGGCCACAACATTGTTCAATCGAAAATCCAAATATGGGAAATAGCACAACAGAAGGAGTGCCAGCAACTCTATGGCACGGGTGGCAAAGGCGCGGCCTTCCATCCTGAGGGGAGGGTCATCGCAGCCGCCGATGATCGGGGAGTGCGCCTTTGGGATCGCGCGACTGCTAAGTCGCTGGCATGGTGGCCATCCTTGGGTTCTTCCGTGAAGTTCCATCCCGCGGGTAACAGCCTCGTTTATACGGGGGCGGGGCTTAAGCGTCGGTCGATTGAAATAACTGAGGCTGATTTCGAGCACCGCTGGAAGTTGGGACCTCCGCAAACGCTTTGGACAGTTTCCGACGGGGAAAGCGGGGTAGATCTATCGCGTGACGGAACCATGGCCGCCGTTGTCAATTGGAGCAGCGGCAACGGCGTCGTATTGGACTGGGATGACCCGTTACGCCAGATTTCGCTGACGAATCACCCGCGGATGGGCGCGATCGCCATTAGTCCCGACCAGCGTTGGATTGCAACTGGCACGTTCAAAGGCTGGGGAATAAAGATTTGGGATGCAACGACCGGCGGTTTCCTTCGCCAGTTGCCCGATGATCTTTACAACGGGCGCGGACTCGCCTTCAGTCCGGATGGCCAGTGGCTGGTGACCGGCACCATGGACGAGTACCGCGTATGGGCCGTAGGGGACTGGAAACCCGTTCACAGCATTCGGCGAGATAGGTCGTTCATTGCCTGTCCCGTGGCCTTTTCTCCGGACGGTCGAATTCTTGCGATCAGTTCCTCTTCCACGACCTTGAAGTTGATCGACGCGACCCGATGGGAAGAAGTTGCGACACTCGTTCCACCGGATCAACAACCGTTTGAGTCTCTCGCCTTTAGCAGAGACGGAACTTGTTTGGCCGTTTCCGCGCATGGCGTTCTCCAGGTTTGGGACCTCGGGGCCATCTATCGTCAGTTGGCCAAGATGGGGCTCGACGAAAATTTTCCCGCAGTCAATGAAGAGGCTCCGAACGCTACAGGGGCGCGATCGCAGCTCGTTCCGCTTAAGGTCGAACTCGTTCAGGCTGAGTTGTCGGCGGCCGACGGCTGACCGCTCAGCACTGCATCGCGTCTAGGTGCGGTCACCATCCTGAAAGACGACTGAGCAACAAAATAACGGCCGGTGAGGCCCTAACCGTCAAGAAAGTTCCTCACCGGCCCAGCACCGCTGCGGCGCTCGGTCTGCGCGCCGACAGCGATGTCTCTCCGTTGCCTCGCAGACCGAGGGAGAACTTTTATGTTACTGCATTCACTTGAAAGATTCGCCAGGAGTGGCCAAACACGAAGCGTGCTCTTGGCTGGGATGCTCGTTGCCTGTGCCTTTGGCTCTAGCCAGATGCGGGCTGACACCGTCACGCAATGGAATGTGATCATGGAAGCCACGGTGACCGCGGCTCCGAGCAACCCCGTCATCCAGACGCGCTGGGGCGCGATCGTGCAGCTTGCCGTATTCGAAGCCGTGAACTCCATCACGGGAGACTACGAACCCTATTTGGGGGCGATCGACGCGCCTGAGGGCGCCTCAATCGAAGCTGCCGCAATCGTCGCGGCGTACGACACTCTCGCAGGGCTGCGGCCGACGGTCGTAGCCTCGTTCGGCCTCGAGGCCATCCGCGATGCCGATTTAGCGGCAATTGCGGACGGTGATGCGAAAGATAATGGCATTGCAGTAGGCCAGGCCGCTGCAGCCGCCATGCTCGCGCTGCGGGCTGCCGACGGCTCGACAGCCGTTGCGACCTATGACGAGGAGCCGGGACCGGGAGTGTTTCAGCCGCTACCAGGCCAGAGCGCGTTCCTTCCTGGTTGGGGCATGGTGACTCCGTTCGCTTTGGCCGACGCATCGCAGTTCCGTCTGCCGCCACCACCTCGGCTGAACACTGGCAAGTACGCCAATGCCTATAACGAGGTCAAGCTTCTCGGGCGCATCGACAGCCCGTATCGTTCGCAGGACCGCACCGACGTCGCGCGGTTGTATGCGGCTGCTTCTCCGGTGCAGATATTCAACTCGGCGGCTCGCCAGGTGAGCGCCGCGCAGGAGCTAACCTTGTCGCAAAACGCCCGGCTCTTTGCGCAGTTGGGGATGGCGATGGCGGATGCGGCCATCGCTTGTTGGGAAACGAAGTACACCTACGACTTCTGGCGCCCGCAAGCGGCCATTCGCGCCGGCGACATCGACGGCAACAACCATACACAGGCCGATCCTGAGTGGCTGCCGCTGATCACCACGCCGGCTCACCCGAGCTATGCGTCGGGCCACGCGACTGTGTCGGGGGCCGCTGTGGCGGTGCTCCGCCACACTTTTGGTAAAGGGGGGCATGCCATTACCATCTCCCATTCTTCGTTGCCAGGCATCGTTCTCAATTACACGGCCTGGGAGCAGATGACTGCTGATGTCGACGATGCGCGAATCTATGGCGGCATCCACTTCCGCTTCGATCAGGACTTTGGCGCCAAGCAAGGGCACGCTGTCGGCATGGTCGTGCTGGAGAACACCCTGCGGTCGGAACAGGAGATCGCCGACTAGCAGTAGCTTCGGCACTGAATCTACCGAGGGCGAAACTCGCCTGCTCGGCACGCTGCTCGTCTCTTGGGCGGCCTGGCTCATCCGGCCGCCCGACACTTCTGTTGGACTTTGAAAATCTGCGGGTGAAAGCCCGTCACAATGAGAGGAACGTTGCGATGACACCTGTTATGCATCTTCGATGGCTTGCCGCGCTGACGCTGGCGATCGCTTTGGCGCCGGGCTCCGTTTCTGCACTGGAGGAAGGCACGATCAAGCTCAGCGGCCCGTTTCGCACGGATTATGCTTACGGGGAACTCGATATGTATTACTTCGATCCCAATCTCCTCACTGTTTACTACAACGGGAACGAACACACCTGGACGCTCACGCTGCACGGCACAACCCAGACGCACTATACGAATGGCTCGTATTACGGCACGGAGATTCGCGCGACGTCATTCGAGCTCGAGTTCTTCGGACCCGACGCAGCCACGCTCAACGGCCTCGTGAGCGATCACCTCGCCGGTGGGGACGTCTATGTCTATCTGCAGAACACGTACTACGACTACGGCGGCGGCTTTGCGGTCATGCATGTCTGGGTGTCGAACGGTGACCCCGGCATGACCTTCTACACGGGCAATGAGATGGGAGTCAGTACGCTCTTCCCGACCGACGCGAATGGCTACCCTGTCGTGGAGCTGGAACCGTTCTCGATTGCACCCGATTACACCGAGCTGGGCTGTTCCGATATGTTATCGGGCACCGGCGGCGCGATCGGGTCGCTGGCGGGCCCGGTGACCATCGAGGGGAGCGTCGGCCAGCCCGAGCCGGAAGAGCCCGCCAGCCTCGGGATCGCGGACGCAGCGGTCGTGGAAGGGGACCGCGGCTCGAGCAAAGTGGCTGTGGCAGTGACGCTCTCCCACAGCAGCAGCGCTGAGGTCACCGTACGCTACGCGACTGCCAACGGTTCCGCGCTCGCGAAATCGGACTATTCGGCCACCAGTGGCGCGTTGACGTTCCCAGCCGGCCAGACCCGTCGCACGATTTCGCTCTCGATCGCGGGGGATCGCAAGCGCGAACCGAACGAAACGTTCTCGGTGCAGCTCTCTAGCCCCGTAGGCGCCACGATCGCTGACGGGGTCGCCACCGTCACGATCCTGAACGACGACTGAGCGGCGACTAGACGACCAATCGACGAACCGAAGGACGACTGAGCGGCGGAAGCGCGCGCGGCGGGGCGCGAGGCGGTTCAGTCGCTTCGGCGGTTCGCTGGGTTCGAGTTCGAAGGTAACCTTTCAGCGGTGTTGGGCTGCCTGGACGCCGGCGATGGCTTCTTGCATCCGGGCCAGGGTATCGCGGTTGCGGAGCGTTCCGCGATCGGCGTGGTGCCGGACGAAGGCGTCGATCCGTGCCACCGCTTCGCGATCGGCACGTTCGGGCTGAGGGCACAAGGCCGCCAGTTCGAGATAAACATCGATGCTCTCGGCGGGCATGTCGGCATCGAAGAGCCGTTTCGAGAGTCGAGCGGCAAACTGTGACTCGCTCAGATCCGGGTTCCAGCAGCGCTCGCGGAACCAGTACTGATGCGAAAAGTAGGGCATGGTATACGGGTCGAAGTTGCGTGCCTGGTCGACTCCAATCTTCGCCCAGCCGTTCCACGGGTTACCAAAACCCATGCCGGGATCAAAGCTGGTGACCAGCCCGGTCAGCGCCTTCTCGATCCTTTGCGGCGGCTGGGACGAACCGTGGAAGGGACTCATCACCTGAGAAGTATGCCACCGCAGGACCAAGGGATGCTCCGCCAAGGCCTTGTCCTCGAGCGGATCGCCCCACGCCCAAAACCAGTACATCTTTTCAGGAGCCAGCGCGTGCATCGCGCTGCGATAATCGCTCGAGTTGAACCGCCCGATGGCGACGGCGACCTCGAACTCGGGACGCTTGCGGTCGATCTCTTGCAGGAGCCTGGCCAGGGCGTCCACATGTTTGCGCCACACCTCGCCAGCGGCCTCGGCCCCTTCACCGGTTGGTTCGAGGTAAAGACCATCGGCGTCGGGCAGCGCCGCCAAGAGAGCGAGGTAATACTGTATACCGGCAGCCAAGGCTGCGTCGTCAGCGGCCAGTGGCGCCTCGCCTCCGCCGGCTCCCACGCGAGCCACGCGCCCGGCCCCTGCCCCACCGGACGACTCCTTGTGATGCCAGGTAAACCAGCCGCCGCCGATATAGAACTTCATCCCTTCGTTGTGACACAGCTCGATTAGGCTGCGCACGTTATTCAAGTCGCCCAGATCAGTGCCTGGGTAGGTGCCGCCATACTGCGGAAGCAGAGGAAAGCCGTTCAGCCAGAACCAGGTTCGATTCAACGTCAACTCAGAGTTGAACTGCAATGCCCGACGCCACGAAGCGAGTGAGTCATAAGCCGACCAGCAGGGCAGCATATAACATCCGCGATAAGCGAACGCGGGTTGCATGGTGACATCCAGCGGCCAAGGCAGGCTGGCCGAATCGCCGGACGCCGCAATCCGGAAGTAAGCCAGCTCCTGGCAACCATGTTTGAGCCCAACGGCGGTCTTGGCATGGACGACAATGAATCGTCGCTGATCAGTCTCGTGACTGAGAATTCGAAAGCCTTCGTCACCCAGAGCGACATCGTCCAGTTCCAATCCCTCTGCGGCAAGTTCGCGCAGAACGGCATTGCTCTGCTGGTTGCCCGCGACCACGTAGGTGCCGGGCGCCGCAGCCTCGCGAGCCATCGGCAGCTGCCAACCGTACCAGCGCCGCAAGAAACCGTTGAGCGTGCTGGAGACGATCTGGCTGGTCGGGCCTGGCAGCTGGGGAGCGATCAGATAAGCCTGCGGCTTGCCTGCTCGACAGATCTCCAGTGGCTCGGCCGCGACAGAATCGCTGAACAGGCCAGCCGCCGCACACGCGATGAGCAAAAACCATGCAGCAGCAATTTCCCAGCGAGCAGAGATCATGGTTAAACCTTGAGTGTGTTGTCGCGCACTGACAAGTAGGACAGCCGTCCCGGCTGTCTCGGGCTGAAACTCGTCTCCGCATACAACCGCCGTTCGGGCTGTCACGGGCTGGTCAACGCTGTCTGTCTTGGGCGACGGCATGTCGTGACCGGCGGCCGGATTAGCTAATTAGAGTTTAGCGTGCCCCTCACCCCCCCGCCCCCACTCCCCGAAGCGGCTCGTTGTACCACACAAGTCGAAGCCTTTGCTAGCAACTGCAGGGG
>JBQCJB010000968.1:0-13736 GCA_051953155.1 Aureliella sp.
TCACCATCGAAAACGATTTCTGACGAAAACCAAAACGGCTCGCCTGCCGGAGTTCGCAAGTTCGCCGGCTGAGCGAAAGAATCAATGTGAGAGTGAATTTCTCAAGTAGAGACGTCCCTTCGGCCGGCCAGGTGCGGCAGCGCACTTTGGTCGACCAGCCGCCTGACTTCGCCCTCGGCAGACAGCCTCTGGCTTGACTGCTGCCGCAGAGCGAACTAAAAACAGGCATTAATGGTACCTATTTAGCGAGTTTTCTGGAATGCGGCTTTCACTTCACACCGATTACGCTTTGCGAACGCTGATGTACCTCAGCGGTATCAAGCAGCGGGCGACCACCAGCCAGATCTCCGAATTCTTCGGAATCTCGAAGGATCATCTGGCTAAGGTGGTGCAGCGGCTGACCCGACTGGGACTGGTACGCACCGTGCGGGGAGTGGGAGGTGGGCTGGAATTGGCCGCGCGGCCAGAAAGCATTACGGTCGGCGACGTGATCGAAAAACTGGAAGGGTCTACCCAGTTGCTGGAGTGTGTGACGAGCCAAACGCAAATCTGCGTCATCCAGGGGCACTGCCGCTTGCGCGGCGTCTTGGCCGAAGCAGAACGGCTCCAGATGGAATATCTCCGTTCGGTCAAAATCTCCGACATCGCTCAACCGGGTGTCCAGTTGGTGAATTTTTCTCACACTTAGGAGACTCTTCATGCTTCGCTCTCGCTCGATGTTTCGCACCACGGCGGCGTCAGTCCTCGGACTGTGCGTCTGCGCAGGCCTGGTAGCCCGGCCACTGGGCGCCCAAGCACCCAAGGCGGCCCAGCCGGCTGCCAAACCCGCTGCGGCCGCCCAAGAGGCCAACGTCGACAAGGACCCGGCTCACGACGAGGCGGTCGAACGGACGCGGAAGATGGTCCGCATGCTCGACGGCATCTACAAAAACGCCATCGTGCTGGTAACGGCTAACTTCGTCAGCGAAAAGTCCGACATGCCGGCGGGTGTCGCCTTCAAGAAGCTGTTCGAAGTGGCCAAGAAGGAAGGTTGGCACGAAGTGCGCCTGCTCGACGCCACGGGCGACCCGTACGAACCGGAAAACGTCGCCAAGACCGACTTTGAAAAACGCGCCATCAAGGAACTGCTTGCTGGCAAGACCTATGTCGACAAAGTCGTCGAAAAGGACGGCAAGCGGTACCTGCAAGCGGCCACGGCCATTCCGGTCGTGATGGACAAGTGCGTCATGTGCCACGATCACTACAAGGACGTGCCCAAGGGCCAGGCGATCGGCGCGCTGGGCTACGTCGTACCGATCGAGTAACAACCCGCCCCCCAAGCCTCTCACAACCAAAATCAGCGCGGGCGCTGCGGTGGCAATTCTTTCAATTGTCCGCCGCAGCGCCCGTTGCCTTTTCTGGCGACCCTGCCTTAGCCGCCGCTGCTTAAAAACGCGCCGAGGCATGATTGACGAGGAACGCTTCCTACGCGAAAACGTGGCTTGTCCAAGGAGCGGGATCAGCGGACGATCCCGGCAGCCGCGCATCTTTTCGACCGTAGGAGTTTCCCATTGGCTACCGTGAAGCGCGTTCCTCATCGCAGCGAAGTTCCCGCCAGTGATTGCTGGGACTTGTCGAGCCTCTATCCCGGCGACGCCGAGTGGGAGCAGGATCTGGCGAAGTTCAAGGAGATGATCGGCGGTTACGAGCAGTACCGCGGCCAGCTCGGCCAGAGCGCCCAGAAGCTGGCCGATTGCCTGAACTTCGACATCGAAGTCGACCTGCTCAGTGAACGCCTCGGCACGTATGCGTTTTTGAAAACGACCGAAGATCAGGCCAACGATCACTACCAGGCGATGATGGGCCGCTTTCAGAATCTGTCGGTCCGAGCCAGCCAATTGGCCAGTTTCATTCGCCCGGAAATTCTGTCGATCCCCGAAGAAACGATGCAGGCGATGCTGGCCTCCGCAGCCCTGGCTCCCTTCGGGCTCATGCTCCAGCGGATCACGCGCTTCAAACCGCATACGCTCTCGGACAAGGAAGAGTCGCTGCTGGCCATGCAGGGCGAGATGGCTCAGTCGGCTAGCAAAATTTTTCGTCAGTTGAACGACGCCGACCTCAAGTTCGGCTTCGTCACCGACGACCATGGCGAGACGGTCGAGCTGACCAATTCGACCTTTTCGCAGTTGATGGTCTCACCCGATCGAGGCGTGCGGCGGACGGCGTTTCATCAGTACTACGAACAGTTCCACGCGCACGAAAACACGCTGGCTGCCACGCTGGCCGGCAGCATCCACACCGATCTCTACTACGCCAAGGCCCGCGGCTACGAGTCGGCCCTGGCCGCTGCCCTCTTCCCCGACAACATGCCGCTGTCGGTCTACGACAATCTCATCGCGACCGTCCGCGCAAACCTGCCGGCCGTCCACCGTTATCTCGAGGTGCGGCGGCAGAAGATGCAGCTGCCCGACTTGCACCATTACGATACCTACGTGCCGATCCTGGCCGATATGGAACAGAAGCGTTGCTGGGACGACGCTGTCGAGACGGTCATCGCCTCGCTGTCCCCGCTGGGAGAGGAATACTGTCAGAAGCTCCGGCAAGGGCTGAGCAATGGCTGGTGCGACCGCTACCCCAACCAGGGCAAACAGAGCGGCGCATTCAGCTGCGGCAGTTTCAGCGGCGACCCGTACATCCTAATGAACTACAAACCGACCGTGCTCAACGATCTGTTCACGTTGACCCACGAAGCCGGGCACTCGATGCACAGCCACTATTCGGCTCGCAGCCAGCCGTTCCAGTACTACAACTACACGATCTTCGTCGCCGAAGTGGCCAGCACATTCAACGAACAATTGCTAACCCATTACCTGCTGCAGAATACGGACGACCCGCGCTTCAAGGCTTATCTGATCAACCATGAAATTGACTCGATCCGCGCGACCGTGGTGCGGCAGACGATGTTTGCCGAATTCGAGAAGCTCACGCATGAGATGGGGCAGCGCGGCGAAGGGCTGACCGTGCAGGCGTTTCGCGAAACCTACCTCGGGCTGCTCAAGGCCTACTTCGGACCGAACTTCGCGATCGACGAGCAACTGTCGCTCGAGTGTTTCCGCATTCCTCACTTCTACCGCGCGTTCTATGTCTACAAGTACGCGACCGGGTTGTCGGCGGCCATTGCGCTATCGCGCCGCGTGCTCGGCGGCGGCAAGGCGGAGTGCGCCGATTACCTGCGCTTCCTCAGCAGCGGCTGCTCGAAAGACCCGCTGGAATTGCTGGCCGACGCCGGCGTGGATATGACGAGCCCCGAACCGATCGAGATCGCGCTGAAGCATTTCGACGACCTGGTTGGCCAACTCGACCAGCTGACTTAGCACCTGAGGGGGATGTTGCGGCAATGGGCGCGCGCCGATACCTTTGTCAGGAGCGAATTCCGCTGCTTGTGCGAATGAAACTCAAAGGAGTTGGCTGTGTTTATTGCGGTGTCGACGGATTGTTTCCCTGACGTTCCCATGCCCGATGTGGTCGAGACGTTTATCGACCTGGAGTTCACCACGATCGAGGTCGCGCTGCGCGAAAACGGGACCGTCCTCAGCCCCAGCCGCATCCAGGGAGATCTCGAACAGGCCGTGCGGATCGTGCGCGACAGCCATCGCCTCGATCTGTGCAGCTTCGACGTGCACATCGACGCCACCGGAGCCGAGTACTACGAGCAGTTCGCCGCCGTTTGCGCACTGGCCAAAGCGACCAAAGTCGTCACCCTGACGGTCCCCTCGGCGGAGCTGGGCACACCGTTCAACGAAGAGGTCGAGCGGCTGCAGAAATTGGTCGACATCGCCGAGGGCCAGGGCGTCCGCGTGGGCATGAAGAGCCACATCGGCTGCCTGAGCGAAGATCCCGACACGGTCAAAGTCCTGTGCGATAACGTCCGCGGATTGGGGCTGACCTTCGACCCGAGCCACTACTACTGCGGGCCGCACCGTAACAAGAGTACGGAAAAGATCATGCCGTACGTGTACCACGTGCACCTGCGCGATTCGAAGAAGGACCAGTTGCAGGTCCGCGTCGGGCAGGGAGAGATCGAGTACGGCCGGCTGATCACTAGTTTGCAGCGCGTGCGGTATGAAAACGCGCTGAGCATTCAGATCGCACCGATGCCTGGCGTCGACCAGCGGCAGGAGCTTCGCAAACTGCGGCTGCTGCTCGATTCGCTCTTGTAGGCACACCTGGCTGTTGTAGGCACACGCCGCTCCCGTCGACGCGCCTGCCGGGCTGAAAAACTTCGCAGTACGAAAAAAGGGCGGCCTCGCTTGTGCGGGGCCGCCCCTTTTTATGTGGCGACTGCTCTCGACCAGCGTCGTTAGTCGGGCAATTCGATGTGCTCGACCGATGCCGCCTCGCGGAGTTTGCTCAGGGCACGGGCTTCCAGTTGCCGGATGCGTTCCTTGGTCACGCCCATCACCTCACCGACTTCCTTGAGCGTTAGCGGCTCGTGGCTGTGGTCGAGTCCGAAGCGGCGGATGATGATCTGCTGCTCGCGTTCGTCCAAGCGGTTGAGGATGTTGGTGATTTGCGATTGCCGCTGCTGGTGGGCAATTTCCATGGCGAACTGGTCTGCCCGTTCGTCCTGACGGCTGAGCAGGACTTCTTCGCCGGTGGTGCGGAAGCGGTCCTTGTGCTTGTACTCGTCGGGAATCGAGCGGGCAAAGTTCTTCATGATCGCCCAGCTGGCGTAGGTGCTGAACTTGTTGCCCCGAGCATAGTCGAACTTTTCGACCGCGCGGATCAACGACATGTTGCCGTCGCTGATCAGGCCGAAGAAGTCATCGTTGCCGCCGACATGCCGCTTGGCGATCGAAACCACCAGCCGCAGGTTGGCTTGAACGATTTGATTTTTGACATCGACCGACTGTTGGTAGAGCCGGTCGATTTCGTCCATCAGACTGGTCTTCGGGTTGGCCGGGTCGAGTTGCTCACGCAGCTTCTGCGCCTGGAACTTGAGGAAGTTCATCTTGCGGAACAAGTGGTACTCTTGTTCGCGGGTCAGCAGTTGCACGTCGTAGAGCGAGGCCAGGTAGGTCGGCAGACCTGCCGGTGGCTTCATCTTCCGCGGCGGAATAATCGGCTCGGGCGTCGGTCCGAGGATTTCGGCGACCATCGCTTCGTCGGCCGTTTCGAAGATCTCGTTGGGAATGAATTCCAGCGAGAGTTCGAACAGGCGTTCGGCGCGCTGCTCGTTGAGGATCCGGACGATGCTGCCACGGACGCGGCCGTAGCGGCGGCACAGCTGGCTGATGCTCACGCCTCGCAAGCTCTGCTGGTAGATCGAACGCTTGTCCTCGGCGCTGAGTTCCGGACGTTGGTCCGGGAACACAGCTTGTTCCGGATGGCGGCGATCGTGATTTTTGAGAGTGTAGCGGACCGTTTCGACACTGCGTCGCACCTCGGTGGCCACCCGTCGGGCGACTTCCGAGAGGTTGGCACCGTCGACCGCCAGGTTGCGCGCCCGTTCGATGATCTCTGCCCGTTCGTCGTCTGAGAGCTGGCTAAAGCGCTCGCCCCGTTTGACGCGGCGGAGGTTTCGCGAGACGAAACGTTCGACGCTGCTGTGCAGGAAGCCAACGCGCTTGCGACCGTCGCAAACGAAGCGGCGGCTAACCAGTCCCTGATCGCGCCAACGCGAGATCGTTTTGGTCGAAACGTTGAACATGCGGCTGAGCTCTTCGACCGTGTGGACCGGTTCGCTGACCTCTTCCAACCGCAGATCGAGCGAGTCGCTGACGTCCTCGACGAACAACCGCAAATCGTGGGCTGCGTCCGAACCGCTGATCATGCGCCGTACGCTTTCGCTCGGGCGATAGTCGGTGACTCGGAAGTAAATGAACTCGTATGGATATTGACGCTTGGCGTCCAATTCGCCCAAGAGCCGCTCGGCCCGCTCAGCTTGTTCCAACCGCTTGGGGCGCGGCGCGAAACGCACTTGCTGGTCGCGGAGCTCGCGGATCAGAGCGATACGATAATCTTCGTGCATGATCAGACCTTATCCTATCCCTGCTTGCGAACCACGTATCTGTCATCCCTGCGGTTTCCGACCGCTCACGTGTCTCGCGGCTGGGGTGAACCTCCTCTTGAGGTTCAACAACACTGCGCCAACATTTTTTGGTCGGTGTTTGCCAGCCTTCCACCCCAGTAGTCTAGCGGCTTATTCGGAAAACACACGCTAGCCTTTTCCTAGGCTCGCGCTACCCTTGATGTTATAAGGGCGTTTTCAAGTCCGAATGAAACGCTCACCTTTCCATGGGGTCGAGGACGCTTTCCGTATTTGGCAGTCCAACCAAGACGCTCTAGAGTAAGGATGCAATTCCGGGACCAAAAGTTCGCGTTCCGGGCTTGACAATTGTGCGCAATGACCTAAGCCCAGGGAAAACGCAGTTTTTCATCCGCCGGGCCCTCCCGGACCATCCTCTCTTCAAGCTAGCCACTGGGAAAAAACTTCCCACCTGGGTCAAAATGGGACTGCCACGGGTCTCGAATTGAGACCCGGCCTGCCCTGCCACCCAGCCGAACAGGCAGGCTGCCAACCAAGAGTCCAGGCACACTCTTACCGATTTCTAGGCGCGCGACTTCACTGAATTTCGCGAAAATTCTCAGCCGCACCCCAGCGATTGCCACCGCTAGCTCTGCAGCGGGCCTCCACTGCTAGCCCGAGCTGCGAGCCTGAGCAGTGAGCTTGAGCGGCGGAAAAATTTGCCGGTCGCGTCAACTTGTGTGCTCGCACGGCCTGGAACTGGCCGAAAAGGATTGGATGAGTGTCGGAGCCCCGCATGGTTGACCCGGGGACCTTCGTCTTGGCCACTTGAGTCTCATGGCAGGGAGCGCCTTACCTTATGCAGCGGCATGCAAGTGAACTGGAAAAGTTGTCCCTCCCCACTGCTGCTTCGCCGTCGCGGCGAGTCTTTGTGGCTGGCCTCAGCTCGCTGGCCGCGGCCGGCATGACGCTGAGTGCGCCGCTAGTAGCGCTGGCGCAAACGCCCGCCGCTGCCGCCGAGCGCAAACGCCCTGCTCTACTGCAAGCTCCCCAGGGCATCGACGTCCTTGCCACCCGCAGCCGCGTGGTCCTGCAACTGAGCGGCACGCTGAAAGTGGCCGATCCCAACCCCTCGAGCAACAAACCGCCGCGCGAGGCAGAGGTCAAAGCCGAATCGACGGTCGACTTCGATGAACGCATCGTCTTTGACCGCGACAGCCTCCCTCAAGCCGCTGCCCGCCACTATCACGAAGCCACGGTGAAAGCCTGGGTCGCCGGCAACGCCAGCAGTCATGAACTCCGCCCCGAGTGCTTCGACGCCCGCCTGGTCCGCCGCGATAGCCTCTGGCAACAATTCAGCCCCAGCCACACGATGCAGCCTCGCGAGGTCGATCTCGTCCGCTTGCCGATCAACACGGTCGTTCTCGATCAACTGCTGCCCGAGTCGCCGGTGAAACCCGATTCGAACTGGGCTCCCAGCGAGCGCGCCGTCGCCGAACTGTTCCAACTGGAGGCGGTCCATTCGTCAACTCTCGCGGCTCGCGTGACCAAAGTCGTCGATGGTGTCGCCACGATCGACTGCGAGGGCACGGTCGAAGGCACCGTCAACAGCGTGCCAACCAAACTGACGATCTCGGGCAACCTGCAAGCCAAATTGGGCAGCCAGTGCGCCTTGGTGACTTGGGTCGGCATGTCGCTGACCGAAACGCGGGCGATCAGCCAAGCGGAACCAGGCTTCACTCTCACTGCCCGCATCAAACTGATCCGCAAAGAGGAACCCGAGGCCTGCGCCGAGGTCGGCGACGAAGAACTTCGACAGCTGGCCGCGAGCGAGGATGATGGCCGCTGGCTGCTGGAGGTTGCCTCGGTCGCTGGCCGTTACAAGTTCCTGGCTGACCGTCGCTGGAAGACGATCGTCGACACGGGCGAGGAAGCCATCCTGCGGCTGGTCGACAAGAACAACGTCATCGCCCAGTGCAACATCACGCGGCTGCCGAAACTGGCCGCCGGCCAGCAGCTGACCTTGGCGGGCATGCAGGACGACATCAAGCGATCGCTCGAAAAGAACCTCGATTCGATTCTCGAGGCCAGCGAGCGCACCAACAGCGCGGGTCTCCGCGTGCTGCGCATCGTCGCCATCGGCCAATCGTCTGACGTGCCGGTGCGGTGGGTCTACTCTCACGTTTCCGACGATAGCGGTCGACGTATCTCGTTGGTCTTTACGATGAGCGGCGAGGCGGCCGAAGCCTTCGCTTTGGCCGATGAACAGATGACCGGCAGTTTTGAACTGTTGCCCGAGCCAGCCAGCGACCAGCCGACACCAGCCGAGGAAACCCGCGCCGCCAGCCGGCCAGGGGCTCGCCGCCAGTAATAGCGCTGGTCCTGTCGCCGACGCCCGACGTGCTAGTCCGACTCTTGACCAGCGTCTACGATTGTTAGGCGGTCATTTGGTCAGGAGTCGATGGACGGCGAGGAATTTGGCGTGGGCGCGGTGGTCGAAGAGCAACTGGTAACGGCGACAGCGACGCTGAAACGCGTCTGGGGATATGAGTCCTTTCGGCCACTGCAGCAGGAGGCAGTAGCCGCCGCTTTATCCGGCCGCGACAGTCTGGTCGTTTTGCCGACCGGCGGTGGCAAATCGCTGTGTTTCCAAGTGCCCGCGCTGTGTCTGGAGGGCGTGGCTGTCGTCGTCTCGCCGCTGATCTCGCTAATGAAGGATCAGGTGGACGGGCTGCATGCCTGCGGCGTGCCGGCGGCATTTCTCAATTCGACGCAGCGCGCGGAGGAGCAGCGCGAGATTGCCCAGCGCATCCGCGCCAGCGAGCTGAAATTGCTCTACGTGGCGCCCGAGCGGCTGCTGAGCAGTCGCATGCTGGAGTTCTTGAGCCAGACGCGCGTGTCGATGTTCGCCATCGACGAGGCGCATTGCATCAGCGACTGGGGGCACGACTTCCGGCCCGAATACCGCGGCTTGCGGGCGCTCAAAGAACGCTTTGCCCAGGTGCCGGTCCATGCCTACACGGCCACGGCGCCCGAGCATGTCCGCGCGGACATCGTCAAGCAACTGGGGCTCAGCGGGGCTGAAATTCTGGTCGGCTCGTTCGATCGCCCCAACCTCACCTACCGCATGTTGCCGGCCCAGGATCGCATGCGACAAGTGCTGGATGTCGTCGCTCGCCATCCCGGCGAATCGGGAATCATTTATTGCATCAGCCGCAACCGAGTCGATCGCCTGGCGGCCACGCTGACGCACCTGGGCATGCGCGCCGCTCCGTATCACGCCGGGATGAACGAAGAGGACCGCAAACGCAACCAAGAGGCATTCATTCGCGATCAGGTCGACATCATCGTGGCGACCGTCGCCTTCGGCATGGGTATCGATAAACCCGATGTGCGGTATGTCGTTCATGCCGGCATGCCCAAGTCGATCGAGAACTACCAGCAGGAGAGCGGCCGCGGGGGCCGCGACGGTCTGGAATCAGAGTGCGTCCTGATCTACAGCGGCGCCGACCTGGTGACCTGGAAGAAGATGTCCGAGGGGCTCGACCCGGCTGTCCAAGCCAGTTCCCACCGGACGCTCTCGGCGATGTACGGCCTGTGCGTCGGCGGCAGCTGCCGTCATAAGGCCCTGTCGGCCTATTTCGGCCAACGGCTCGCTGCCGACAACTGCGGCGCCTGCGATGTCTGTCTGGGCGAACTCGATCAGGTCGACGACCCGACCACGCTGGGCCAAAAAATCCTCTCCTGCATCCTCAGGCTGGAACAGCGTTTCGGGACCGACTACACGGCCAAGGTGCTGATCGGTTCGAGCGAGCAGCGGATCATCCAACTTGGGCACGATCGGCTGAGCACCTACGGACTGCTGAAGGAACACCAACTGACCGCCGTGCGGTTGTGGATCGACCAACTGATCAGCCAAGGCTTCGTCGAGCGCGGTGGCGAGTTCCAGACGCTGAGCGTGACCGAAAGCGGCAGGCGATTGCTGCGCCGCGAACTGACTCCCGTCCTCACCCAGCCGGCCCGCCGAAGATCGTCCTCCCCAGCCCGGCAGGCAGCCGCCGACAATCAATCGTGGGAAGGTGTCGATCGCGGCCTGTTCGAGCATTTGAAACAAGTCCGCATGCGGTTGGCCACCCAGCAAGCAGTCCCCGCTTACGTCATCTTTGGCGATGCCACGCTACGCGAACTGGCCCGCAGCCGGCCGGCGTCGCTCGAAGCCCTGCGGACCGTCCGCGGCATTGGCCAGCAAAAGCTGGAAAACTTCGGCCAGACGTTCCTCGACGCCCTCGACCAGTACTGTGGCCGCGAAGGGCTGGCGCGCGATTGCGCTTCGCCGCCCAGCAGCCTCAGCCAGCCTCCGCCGCTACCGAAATTCAACCCCAACGCCCTGGCGGCTTTCGACGATTTTCGACGCCATGCTTCGATCGCTGAAGTCGCCCAAAAACTGAAGCGGGCTACGTCGACGGTCGCCGATTACCTCAGCGAATATCTACAGAGCGAACGCATTACCGATGCGACGCCTTGGGTCGACGCCCAAAAGATCGCTGCCGTCGAAGCCGCGGCTGCCACGCAAGGCGACCAGCGGCTTAAACCGATCTTCGAAACTTTGGAGGGCAAGGTCGCCTACGAAGAGATTCGCATCGTCCTCACCTGCCGCCGCAACCGCATCGGAGCGGCGACGGCGTAGAGCTGTACTGCTGCACTGCCGCTCAGTCCTACTGAAGCGCTGCGGCGCAGTGGCACTGCCACGACGCCGCGCGCTGGCACAGGCTAGGGCTTTTCGTCGTGCAGGCGAATGTCATCAAGGCTGGCCCAGCCGTCCTTGGGCAAGTGGTCGACCAGCCGCACGCGGACCGCGGAACCGACGTAGTCCTTCAGGTCCAGCCACTGCCGTTCGAGCGCCGAACCGCTGGTGCCCGCAAAGCGGCCGATCGTCTGGCCGGACGTTTCGCTGACCACTTCGACGCACGCTTTGGGATCGGTGCCTCCTGCGACCAGCGCGCTGATCCAGCGATGGGACAGTTGAAAGGGGCGGCTGATCAATTCGCCGACCGGTTTCGACGGATCGGTCTGATCGCCTGCGGAGCTGGCCATCTTCTGTCCGTGTGCCCCTTGGCCGGCTTTGGCAAGGACGCTGGCGGCCATCGACCCGCGGACTTCCCAGTCCTGGGTCTTACCACTTTCGAAATCGAAATTCAGCGGCCGGTCGCGGCCCATTGCCGGTCGGAATCCGCCGACTTCGTCGTCGATCGCCAGGCTGCCGGTCGCGAGTCGCTGGTCGAACGGATCCTGGGACACGTAGCGTTTGTCGGCGGGCCATTCGGCGGGCACTTGCAAGAAGACGTACGCCCCACGCTTGTTACCTGAGACGATGTCCAGCAATTGATCGCCGTTGACATCCGCCGCCATCACTTGGGTGCCGACGCCGCTGGAGTTGTCGATCACGTGCGGCACGAAGTGAATGCGGCCAGCCGAATGCACCGTTTCCAGCCACACCAGCGAAGCCGGCATGTGCGAACCTTCGTCGCCGACGGCATGCGCCCACCATCGCTTGCCAGTGACGATGTCCGGTACGCCGTCGCGGTTGATGTCACCGATGTCGACTGCGTGCAACTGGCTGATCGCCAAGCCGACGGGGCTGGTCTTGGTATCGGCCGTCATGATGTCGAACTTTTCCAGCTTGTCGTTGTCGGCATCGAGCACGCGATAGCCGACCAGTCCGAAGCCATGCGCTGACAGACCGGTGATGATTTCGTTCTTGCCATCGCCGTCGAGGTCGACTGCATACATCTGCGACCCGCCCGGCGCGGCCAGGGCTACTTTATGGAATTTCCAGGGCTCCTTGGCGGCCTCTCCTTCGCGCGGGCCTGGATTCTCCCACCACCCATCCTTCTCGAGCAAATCCATGCGCTTGTCGTTGTTGACGTCGCCGACTCCCAAGCCGTGGGTATAGCGATGGTAATTGTTGTTGGGCGAGATCGCGGTGAACTTCCACATCTGTTCCGGGTCCTGCCCGGCATGCGATGCGTAACCGTACGATCCCTTGCTCGAACAGACCAGATCCTTGACCCCATCACCATCCAGATCGGCCAGTAGTGGCGATTCGTTATCGACCACGTCGAGGATCGTGAACTGTGCCCACGGTTTGCCGCTGCGAGCTTGCTCTTTGCCCGGGTTGCGGTACCACCAACTCTCGCGTCCCGGAAAACCGATGACGATGATGTCGATAGCCTTGTCGCCATCGACATCGTCGCTGGCCATGACGAAGTTCGCCGAGTATCCGGCGGGATCGATCGGCTCGCCTTCGTAGAATTTCGTTTTCGATTGGAAGTCTGGTCCCCAATAGATCCAAGGTCCGACGATCACCTCCCCATGGCCGTCGGCATCCAGGTCGGCAGTCGTGCCTCCTTCGGCGTGGAACTCTCGGCTGAGCTGAATGCGTTCGAAGCGCACATCGGCCGCCGCGGCGGGCATCACACTGCCCAGCAGCCCCAACAGCAAACCGGCAGCTGGCAGCGCGCAGACAGATGGAATTCGCATACAAAAAACTCCTGACGAAGTGCTCGGTGGTGGGATACGAAAGCGGTCGGCCTCCATTGTACACACCACGCACATGCTTGCTCGGCTCGCACGGGAATGCTAACTTCGCCGCTGCCTCGATCGTCTGCAGCCTCGGAATCTGACTCCCTACCGAGCCAGTCGACCTTTCGCCGGTAACGCGGTCGCTCGACTCGCGCATCAGCCAGGTCCTACCCCTACCCTGAATTCAACGCTCAGTGCCCTGAAAGCCACACTCTCGACGACCAGCGACGGTGCAGTGGCCTGCAATGCGATCAAGTCGTTAGGTAAACGTGCGCGAACCGGGAGTGCCGAAGCCAAGCGTATTCTCGCTGACTATATCGGCGCGGGGAAAGTAAACCACATGCGCGACTTCGCCTGTTCGACTCTGGTAGAAACGCTCAGCCATGACGATAGCGAATTCTCCGCGGCGTTCGAGCAAGGCCTGGTCGATCCGGCGATCCGCTATTGGTGCATTGCGGGCTTGGCCAATACCGCCGGCAAAGCGGCTTACGCAACACTCGTGAAGATCGCCGGGGACCAATCTGTTCCCGTAGAAGATCGGGCTCAGGCCGTCAAATGCCTGGCCACCTCCAGCAAGCAGCCTTTCGACCGCCAGCTCTCGGACGACCCAGGCGAATGGGACGCAGAGGACCTCCGCCTCGCAGAGATTGCGGCGTGGGCCAAAGCCGGCTATCCAGACGGGCTTGGCTACGCTTCGCCCCAACGACATCCCGCGTTGGATAGACCCAAGTCGGCATTTGAAAAGCTTGTCAGTCGACTCGATAAGCAATTAGCCAAGAAGCGGAAAGAGCAAGACGACCTGGCGGATCCTGCTAATTGGCTGGCTGTCGCCGACCCGCGCGATCTCGCACAAGTAACTGCGCGGTGGACGCTACCGTCAACTTATGTCGACTTTTTGACGAGGTTTTCGCCCATACAGGTAACTTTACAGAACCGCCGTTTCATGTCAGGGCTCCAACTTTACGGGGCCAAGGAACTGGTGGACGGCCAAAACGGCTACTCTTTCAATCCAGTGACAAACAAAGTCATCTCGAAATGGCCCAAGCACTTAGTGGTCATCGCCAATGATGGCGGAAATCCCTTTGTGCTTGATCTATCGCAATCCGATGGCGCTGAGGCTCCAGTTCTCACAGCCGAGCACGGCAGC